>JBGVQH010000179.1:0-18126 GCA_045127475.1 Candidatus Scatosoma sp. | reverse complement strand
ACCCACATAGGCACAATAAAAAGCAACAGCAGCATGGATTTATTTTTTATTTTGGATTTTGCAATCGTATAGGCGACGGGATAGGCAATCAGTAGACAAGCCACCGTGCTGGAAAGGGAAATAAAAAGGCTGAGCAAAATTGTTCTCAGGTTGGACGAGGTAAAGAAATCCCAAAAATTATCCCCGTTTTCGCTGAAAAAGTATTTTACGTAATCCCACGAGAATTTTCCCGCGTCGTCGGTAAACGCGTAATAGATAATGATAAGCAAGGGCACGACCACGAACACTGCCAAAAACAATCCGTAAGGGATTGCCAGCAGCTTTCTAGAAAAGTGCAGCCTGGGTTTATTCTTCGTCATTGTTTATTACCCTCCGCGACTTTCAGCGTCAGCTTGATTTTGTCTTTGGGAATAGACAAGCTGACCAAATCGTTTTCGTTCCACGTATCCTCGCACGCCAAAACGTAGTCTTCTTCGTTTTCCGTGCGGACGATATAGCGATAATATTCACTCTTATAAATCATGGAAATAATATTGCCGCGCGCGCCGCCCTCGTCGAGGTTGTCGCTCATGGTAATATCGTGCAAGCCGACCTCGACGTTGACTTCCGTGTCCGTCAAATCCAGCTTTTCACCCTTAGCCGTGATTAAATATCCCTCTTCGTCAAGATAACTGCCCGGATAAAGCTGTGTAACGTCGCAATCAAACTCGCCGTCGCCAAATTCTACGGTGTTACGTTTGGTGATAACCCCCGAGAATTTATTTACGCGGAAAATCTTCTTCATAACGTGAATTCCGTCAGGGTTTACGCGCAATCCAACCGTTTCCCCGATGCTGGGGGTGGTAGTGCTCTGGATTTCAATTTCGTAGCGACCGCATTGTACAAGAATTTGATAATGGATACCTTTGAAGATAACGGAGGTAACTTTGCCTTTCAGCGTGCCGTCCTCGGGTGAGGTAATGATAACGTCTTCGGGACGTACGACAACGTCTACGGGCTCGTCCTTTTCAAAACCACCGTCGAGGCAGGCAAACGCCTTGCCGCAGAATCGAACTTGCCCGTCTTTGGGCATTACGCCCGAGAAGATATTGCTTTCACCGATAAAGTCGGCAACAAAGGTGTTTTTCGGCTCGTTATAAATCATTTCAGGGGTACCGATTTGCTGGATTGCACCGTCCGACATAACCATAATCGTATCCGACATAGTCAGTGCCTCTTCCTGATCGTGGGTAACATAAATAAAGGTAATACCAAGGCGTTTGTGCATCGCTTTGAGCTCTAATTGCATTTCCTTGCGCATTTTTAAATCGAGTGCGCCGAGCGGCTCGTCCAGCAGCAAAATTTGCGGTTCGTTAACGATAGCGCGCGCAATCGCGATACGCTGTTGTTGACCGCCCGAAAGGGTGGAAATGCTGCGTTTTTCAAAGCCGACAAGGTCAACAATTTCCAAAGCTTTGCGTACTTTTTCCGCAATGACCGCCTTGGGGATTTTTTTGTATTTGGTTTTTACGTTCCCGTTTTTGTCGGTAATTTTCGTTTCAACCCGTTGCAATTTTAACCCAAACGCAATGTTTTCAAATACGTTCAGGTGGGGGAAGAGGGCGTATTTTTGGAATACGGTATTGACGGGACGTTTGTTCGGGGGGAGATGGGAAATGTCCTCGCCGTTGAATAAAATTTTGCCGCTAGTGGGCATTTCAAAACCTGCTATCATGCGCAAGGTAGTGGTTTTACCGCAACCTGACGGGCCGAGAAAAGTGATAAATTCGCCTTTGCGCACGTAGAAATTGATGTTTTCAACAATGGTTACGCCGTCAAACTCTTTGCAGACGTCCACCAGCTCGATGATATGATTGTTTTTATCCGTAGTTTTTGCCATGGTAGTATACTCCAAAAATCTTTCGTGTGGATTGTGTGGTTACATTAGAAGTTGGGCGGGGTGGAAATCCATAAAAATTTCGCTTTGCCTTTCCCTTTATTATATATAGAATGGGGTTTGCTTGCCGTGTAATAGAATGCCTCGCCTTTTTTACAAACGTGATGCTTGTTTCCCAAAACGATGGCAATTTTACCCTCTAAAACGTAGCCGAATTCCTCGCCCTCGTGGGGGATATCCCCGGCGGTGGACGCCCCTTCAAGAAGTTCGACGTGAATGGGCTCCATCATATTTTTTTGCGCGTTGGGAATTAGCCAGTTTTGCACGACGCCGTCTGCGTCCTTTTCAATAAACTCGTTTTTTGAAAAGACGATTTTTTCTTCCGTTTCCGCTTGGAAAAATTCTGAAAGGTTGCTCCCGAGTGCGGAAAGAATATCGGTAAGCGTCGCGATTGATGGGCTGTTCAAGTCGTTTTCCAGCTGCGAAATATATCCCTTTGTCAGCTCGCAGCGGTCGGCTAACTCTTCCTGCGTCAAACCCTTTTGGTTTCGCATTTGTTTAATTTTTTTTCCTAAATTCATAACGGTCTCCAAATCGGCGTATTTTGCCTAAAAGTTTAGTAATTGTAAACTTTTTGCTTGGTTTTGCAAATCTTTCGTTCGGTTTGTTAAAAATAAACACAAAGTTTAGTAAAAATAAACCAAAAGTGATACTATTATATAGGAAACGCGCGTGTATGTCAAATGTTTGCAGGGACATTTAGAAAAAAATTTTTCGTTATATAAAAAATATTCCCCAACGCAAGAAAAGGGTGGGGAATATTATGGGGAAAGTACAATATTTATAAAAAAGAAAAATCACGAAAAAAGGGGCATGCCGTAGGGCATACCCTCATATTTATAATATGCAGAAATATTATAAAAAGATTTTAGTTCAGCGCAGCAAGCTTTTTCGCCAACTTTGCCTTTCTGTTGTTTGCGTTGTTCTTATGGATAACGCCTTTGGTTACTGCGCTATCGATTGCGGAAACGGTTTCAGGGAACAACTTCGTAGCGGTTTCCTTGTCGCCAGCTTCTACAGCAGCGAGGAATTTCTTGACCTGCGTTTTCAAAGCGGATTTGATTGCTTTGTTTCTCATGGTCTTCTTTTCGATAACCAAAACTCTTTTCTTTGCGGATTTAATATTAGGCATAATGATCTCCTTATTTGTCCTTTTTTTTCTTATTCAATACAAAACTGCGTAGATTATTTTAGCATAATTTTTATGGAAAGTAAACTGTTTTTCAAGGGGAAAATGCGAAAAAGAATAAAAATTTCAAAAATTTTCCGTGTGTTTGGAGGTGTGTGTGAAAATACCTGTCGGAGGGATTGCTTTTTTTGATAGCGGCGTGGGCGGATTGACTGTTTTAGACTGTTGTCAAAAACGCTTCACAAACGAAAAATTTTATTACTTTGGAGATAACGAACGTGCGCCGTATGGCAACCAACCGCCTGATTTAATACGTCGCTACGTTGATGAAAGCTTTTCTGTTTTTAAACAATTAGAGATTAAGGCGGTCGTGCTTGCTTGCAATACGGTAACGGCGTTGTGCATAGACGAATTGCGCGCTCGCTATCCTTTTCCGATTATCGGGGCGGAGCCTGCCGTTGTGTCTGCGGCAAAACGCGGGGGAGAGGTGTTTGTTTTGACGACGCGTGCGACGTTTAACAGCACGCGTTTTCATGCGCTATGCGCTAAGGTACGCCTAAAATATCCGCAGGCGCATATAACGCCCTATTCCTGCGACGGTCTGGCAGGGGGGATAGAGGAACGACTTACCGACGAATTTTACGACTTTACTCGATTCTTACCGCGTGGCTCGCCCAACGCCGTCGTACTTGGCTGTACGCATTATTTATATATAAAGGAAAAAATAAAAAATTTTTACGGTTGCGAGGTATTTGACGGAAACGAGGGAATTGCACAACGCCTATACAACCAGCTCGCGCGTCAAAATTACGCAAAAAAAGAAGAAACGGACGGGGTAAAGGGGGAAAATCTACAAAGAGGTAGGGACGGACGACCACCCATTCAAAAAGGTTGTAAAAAAATAGGGAAAATTGACCACTTTTTACCCTCAAATTCAAAAACGGGGCTGATTGCAAGAAATGCGAACGAATGTTCGCGTTTAAAAACTCGAAAAAGCCTTGTAATTAGCGGGATTGCAACAAAAAATGAAGTTTACTTTTTGGGCAGCGGCGCATCAAAAAACAAGCAATTTTACGAACGAATGTTTGTGTTTTAGTGGCAAAGTGGTCATCGCTAAATACAGAAGTGGTTTTCGTGGTTAAAAAAACCAAAAAAAATTAAAAAAACAGGAAAAAATTTTCAAAAAATACTTGACAATGGTCAAAAGTGGTTGTATAATAATGCCATACAATCTCTTACCCTCGGGTAAAGGCTTGAAAAGAAGAAAGGAGGATGCGCGTATGTTCAAGGGTTTGGTCGAGCATCAGTTAGACGATAAGAATAGATTGCGTATTCCTTCGAAGTTCAAAAAGGAGTTAACGGGGGAGAACGGGGAGCGTTCATACAGCTTTTTCCGCGGCATGAACAAGTGTATCTGTGTCATGGCGGATGAAGATTTGGACGATATGCTCTCTTCAATATCCGAAGAGGCGGTGTCGGAGGCAAATCAAGCTTCTGCGCTCTTGTTCAGCAGTATCTTCTCAGCGGAAGAGGACGCACAGGGTAGAGTAGTGTTGCCTGCTCCGTTAAAGCGTATGGCGGGAATTCAGAAAAACGTTATCACGCTGGGACGGGGAAACCGTTTGGAAATCTGGGCGGAAGAAAAATATTACGAATATATCGACGGCGTAGATTACGACGCAGAGCTTAAAAAGCTGGGGATATAAAAATGCTGGAATTTTCGCACAAACCCGTGATGCTGGAAGAGTGCATGGAAGGGCTGCAATTAAAAGACGGCGGTATTTATTTCGACGGCACGGTTGGCGGCGGCGGACACTCGTACGAAATTTTAAAAAGAACTTCGCCAAGCGGCAGATTGATTGCCACCGACCTTGACGATGAGGCGATTGCGGCGGCAACCAACCGATTAAAAGAATTTGACGGCAGATTTGCCATTTATAAATCGAATTACAAAGATTTTGAAGAGGTCTTTGAAAGAGCCGAGATTGATAAAATAGACGGCGCGTTGCTCGATTTTGGGATATCGTCCCACCAAATCGACGACGAAGAGCGAGGGTTTAGCTATAAAATGGCGGACGCGCCCTTGGATATGCGTATGGATACTTCGGCGTATCTGACGGCGGAAATTATTCTCAACACCTATTCGGAAGAAAAGCTCGTAAAAATTTTAAAAGACTACGGCGAAGAAACCTTTGCCAAACAAATTGTTAGAAACATTATTAAATATCGTGAAAAACAACCGTTGAAAACGTCGGGGGAGCTGTCCGAAATTATCAAAAACAGTATTCCCGCAAAATTCCGTTTTGGTGCGCCTTGCGAAAGAAAGACTTTTCAGGCGTTGCGGATTGAAGTAAACGGAGAGCTTGACGGATTGAGCGACTTGGTTTTAAAACTGACGAGAAGATTGAAAAAGGGCGGCAGAATTGCCATTTTGACATTCCACTCGTTGGAAGACAGAATTGTAAAAGAGGTGTTCAAGGGCTTAGAAAATCCTTGTACCTGTCCCGGGAACTTTCCCGTTTGCGTATGCGGAAAGAAACCGGAAATTAAAATCATCACGAAAAAGCCGATTACGGCAAGCTGTGGCGAGCTGGAAGACAATTCCAGAAGTAAATGCGCAAAATTAAGAGTGGCGGAACGGCTTTAAACTTCCGCAAATGATAAGAAATCAGGGAAACGGTAGAAATACGAAACGGAGGATAGCATTATGGAATTGGTACGCGAATATCAAAAAACGCAGTTCACCAACACGGAAACGGAAGCACAAAAGCATAACGCACAGATTAGAGAACGTTATAACAGACTTTTGAGCGCCGAAGCCGACCAGCTTGCCTCTGAAACGTATGCACAAGCGCCGACACAAAGCGTGCACGCGTCCGTTATCGCTCCCGAAGCACCCGTTCAGGTTACGCCTGTAACGGCAGAAACTCCCGTTTTAGAGCAAGTGCCTCAAGTAACGGAATTTGTGCGCGAACAGGTAACTGCATCCGTATTTACGACGGAAAAATTCGAGCGTTTGCAGGAAAATAATCCTGTCATGAATAGCGTAGCAGCTGAAAGCGTTGCGCCCACGTACGTTGCGCCCGTATTTCAGAGCGCGGCGGCGGTAGAGGTAGAACAATACGCACTTTCCTCCTTTGCCAAGAAAGTGTTGGCTGGCGTTGGGGCTGCGGTGGTGGCTTTGGTTGCGGTTATCGGTATCAATACCCACATTATCAACAACAAAAAAGTGGAACTCCGTCAGTTGCGCAGCCGTCAGCAGGAGCTTGTAAACGAGAATGCAAGATTGCAGCAGGAAATTGAAATAGCGACGTCCGAAGATACGATTCGTGCTTGGGCGGAGCAGCAAATCAACAACAATTAAAGGTAAAAATAGGAGAAAAATCTTATCAAACGGACAAATCACGAATATTCGGTAACGATTTTACGAAAGAGGTTACTCGCCATTGGCTTGGCGGTAACCTTTCTTTTTTTCTTTTTAATCGGGCGTTTTTTCTACGTGCAGGTATTTTGGAGTGGAGAGCTTGGCTACCGCGCCCTCGATCAATGGACGAGAGAATTGCCGATTGTGGCACAGCGGGGCAAAATCACGGATAGGAACGGAGTGGTGCTTGCAGATAACACGACGGCGTACACGGTGTTTGCTCGCTCCAACGCCGTAAAGGACAAGGCAAAAACGGCGGCTTTGCTTGCAAGTGCGTTGGGTGTGGACGAACAAGCGATTTATGAAAAGCTGACCAAGAAAAAGGCGTCGGAAATTACGATAGCCAAGAAAGTAGATAAAAGTAAAATTGAAAAATTGTCCACGCTTGCTTTGGACGGTGTGTATTTTTCACGGGATAACGTACGGTATTATCCTAAGGAAGACGCGCTTTGTCAGGTGGTGGGGTTTACGTCTGCGGATAACGTCGGCACGACGGGCGTGGAAAAATATTACGATAGCTACCTTTCGGGAAAAAACGGCGAGCTGTTATATGAAACGGATTTGGTTGGGGTTGAAATCAAGGGGAGTGTAGCCACTTATTTGCCCGCGGAAAATGGTTATAACGTACAGCTTACGATTGATTACGGGATACAGGAAATCGCAGAAAGCGCTTTGGAAAAGGTGTCTGCGACCTATTCGCCTGCGTCGGCAGAGTGTATTGTTTTGGACGTAAATACCTTTGAGGTGCTGGCTTTGGCGAATTATCCCTCATACAGCTTAAATGAGATTCCGCGCAACGATACCGAGCTTTTGAACGAGCTGACAAGAAACCGTTTGGTGTGTGATATTTACGAGCCTGGTTCTACCTTTAAAATTGTAACTTCTGCCATCAATTTAGAAGAATACGCACGTGGCAACAGCAAGGCGTTTTCGCCGAAATACGTATTTAACAGCTCGCGTACGCGCTACGTGGACGGAACGACAGTGAAATGCTGGAGCAATCACGCCAACGGAAAACACAGCAATCAGACCCTTGCCGAGGCGCTGAATACCAGCTGTAACCCCTGTTTTACGGATATGGCGTTGTCGCTTGGAAAGGAAACCTTTTATCGGTATTTGTCGGCGTTTGGGTTTGGGCAAAAGACGGGGATTGATTACGGCGGCGAGGCGTACGGATTGTTAATGCCCAAAGAGGCAGTGCGCGGTTGCGATTTGGCGCGTATCGGGTTTGGACAGACGATTGCCGTTTCGGGGATACAGCTTGCATGTGCGACGGCATCCGCGGTCAATGGCGGATATTATTATACGCCGCGGTTGGTGAAAAGTATATACGCGGACGACGGGTACGTCCTGCAACAAAACAAGCCGACCTTGCAAAATAGAACGGTGAGTGAAAAGACTTCGGCGTTGCTTGCGGAGATGTTGGAGGGGGTTGTTCAAAAGGGTAGCGGTAAAAAGACGTATATCGAGGGGTATAAAATCGGCGGAAAAACAGGTACGGCGCAAAAGTTTGAAAACGGACATATTGCCGCGGGAAAATATGTTTCTTCTTTCGTGGGCTTTTTCCCTGCCGATAAACCGCAATATTTGGCGCTTGTGATTGTGGATGAACCGCAGGGGGCATATTACGGTTCAGTCGTTGCCGCACCTTGCGCGCGAGAAGTTTTTGAGGGAATTATTTCCTTAAAAAACATACAGCCGCGGACGGAAGAATAGAATAAAGTAACGGTGTAATTTTTACGGGCAAGGGGGTACGGCATGCGATTAACAAAATTGTTGGACGGGATAGAGGGGCGTATGGTAGGCGGCGAGGATACTGAAAGAGAGATTACAACTCTTGGTATAGACAGCCGAAAATGCATGGACGGCGGTTTGTTTTTTTGTCTATCGGGGGAAAATACGGACGGACACGAGCACGTCAGCGAGGCGGTAAAAAACGGTGCGGTTGCAATTATCAGCGAACGGCTTGTTCCTGCCAGCGTGCCTCAATTCGTCGTGGAGAACGTGCGCAAGAGTATGGGAAAAATCGCGGCGGCTTTTTACGGCAATGCGGCGCAAAAAATGAAAATCGTCGCTATTACGGGTACGAACGGGAAGACTACGACCTCGTATATGCTTGCGGAAATTTTAAAAAAAGCGGACAAAAAAGTCGGGGTAATCGGCACGTTGGGTGTTGTATACGGACGGAAAACTTTACCACTGTCGCTCACCACGCCCGACCCGATAGAGTTGCATAAAATATTTGCAGATATGTATCTTTGCGGGATAGAATACGTGGTTATGGAAGTGTCTGCGCACGCGTTGTATTATTACAAAACGGAGGGGATACCCTTTTCCGCAGCGATTTTTACCAACTTCACGCAGGACCATTTGGATTTTTTCAAGGATATGTCGGTGTATAAAGAGGCAAAGCTCCGTCTGTTTTCCCAAAACACCCTACCCGTAGCCGTGTTGAACGGCGATGACGGAGTGGGTAGAGAAATCGGCTCGCTTTGCGAAAAAGAGGGGATAAAAACAGTTTTTTACGGGTTAAATACCCCCGTGGACGGGTTTGCGATTATCACGGACGAGGGGTTGCACGGCACGGAATGTATGCTTAACATCAACGACGAGCTTTGTCGGGTTTCCTTGTCGATGACAGGGCAACACAACGTCTATAACGCGCTTGCCGCGGCAGTTTGCGCGATGGAGCTGGGTTTAAAAACGCAGGCGATTGCCGACGGATTGGGTTCGCTGAGCGGGGTGGAGGGTAGATTGCAGCGAATCGGCTCGTTTAACGGCGGGGAAATTTACGTGGATTTTGCGCACACGCCCGACGGCTTAGCAAATTCGCTTAGCGCGTTGAAAACACATTGTCAGGGCAGACTGATTTGTTTGTTTGGGTGCGGGGGAAATCGCGATAAAACCAAACGCTCCATTATGGGGGAAACGGCGGCGAAAAAGGCGGATTTTTGTATTTTGACGTCGGATAATCCGCGTTATGAAGATCCTTTGGATATTATTGCGGAGATAGAAAAGGGGTATCGGCGGTATTCGCCGCGATACGTAATCGTGCCCGAACGCAAGCGAGCCCTCGATTACGCGTTGGATTTTTTGACAAAGGGAGACGTGTTGCTCGTCGCGGGCAAGGGCGGAGAGCAATATCAGGAAATTATGGGTATAAAATACCCCTTTAACGACCACGATAGTATTATCAAATTATTGGAACAAAAAGGAAAACGCCCTTAAGTTAAGGAGCGTATAAGGGGGAACGTATGAAAACGTATTTGCTGGCGGCGCTTGTCGCGTTTGGGTTATCCTTCGTGTTTTTGCTTGTTTTGATTCCTATTTTACGGCGGATAAAGGTCGGGCAAAATATTCTCTCGTACGTCAAAGAGCACAAATCCAAAGGCGGTACGCCCACTATGGGCGGTATCGCTTTTGTTTTGGCGGCGGTCGTTTCCGCGGTCTGTTTTTTGCGGGAAGTAAATCGAGATACCTTGCTTGCGCTCGCGGTTGGGCTTTCGTATATGCTCGTGGGGCTTTTGGACGATTATCTGAAACGTGTGCATCAAGAAAACCTTGGCTTGCGCGCATGGCAAAAGCTTTTGTTTCAGCTTGCCATTGCGTTGCTTTGCGGCGTGTATTGCTTGCGCGCTGGAGCAACGGAATTGTACCTGCCCTTTGTAAATAAGCGTTTGTCTATCGGGTGGTGGGTATTGCCGCTTGCGGTAGTTGCTTTTGTGGCGACGGTCAACGCCGTCAATTTGACGGACGGCTTAGACGGGCTTGCCGCCAGCACGGGCATACCCTTTTTTTTGGCGCTTGCCATAATCATACTTTTACAGGGTGGATTTTCGTCAAACGCTACGCTCTGTTTCTGCTTAGTTGGGGCGCTCACGGCGTATCTGTGTTTTAATCTGCCGCCTGCGTCGGTGTTTATGGGGGATACGGGGTCGTTGTCCTTGGGGGGCTTTGCGGCGGCGATTGCGGTATTTAGCGGCAACGCCCTGTATATTTTGGTTTTGGGGGCTTGTTTTGTCTTTTCGGTCATATCCGTAGTGTTACAAGTAATATATTATAAAGCAACGGGGGGTAAGCGCATATTTTTAATGGCGCCCGCGCATCATCACTTTCAGCAAAAGGGCTATTCGGAAACGCGGATTTCGTATGCGTATTTTACCATAACTCTGCTGTTGGGGGTGTTGTGCGTAATCACCGCCCTGTAAAGGAGAGGATATGTTTCCGAAAAAACAAGTATTTTTTGTGTTGGGATTATCGAAATCGGGCAAA
This sequence comes from Candidatus Scatosoma sp., assembly GCA_045127475.1. Taxonomy (GTDB): domain Bacteria; phylum Bacillota; class Clostridia; order Christensenellales; family Borkfalkiaceae; genus Scatosoma. The sequence goes on along the minus strand of JBGVQH010000179.1, from coordinate 7,365 downwards.
GCAGCCGCGGAATATTTACTCTCGCGCGGTGCAACCGTGTACGTTTACGACGATAACGCTAGCGAGCGTATGGAACAAATCGTGCTGGCTTTGTCCGCCAAGGGGGCAAAACGGGTAAAGGCGGAAGAGCTATCGCGAATGCCCGACCTTTGCGACGCCTTGGTACTCAGTCCGGGGATACCGATTGACCACCCGATTGCGGTGGCGTTTAAGCGCAACGGCAGGGCGGTTATTGGAGAAACGGAGTTGGCGGCGCGGTATATGCGTTGCAGCGTATTTGCCGTTACGGGTACAAACGGCAAAACGACGACGGTTTCCATGTTGAGGGAAGTCTTGAAAAAAGGTGGTTACGCCGCCGAGGCGTGCGGCAATATCGGTACGCCGATGGTGGAATTTTGCCAGATGTCAGAGGAGGGGATTGCGGTTGCTGAAATATCCAGTTTTCAGCTAGAAACGCTGCAATCTCTTTGTCCGCATATTGCAATCGTACTCAACATTACGGAAGATCACCTAAACCGCCATTATAATATGGAAAATTATATTTTCTTGAAAGCCAAGCTATTGAAAAATATGTCGGAAACGGAATTTGCAATTTTGAATTACGACGACCCGATTGTCCGTGGTTTTGCTGAAAAGACCAAGGCAAAAGTCCTGTATTTTTCCGTAAAGGACCGTGTGCGCGGTGCGTATTATGAGGGCGGAAATCTCTATTGTGGCAAGGAAAAAATTATGTCCGCAGAGCAACTTTCTATGGGTGGGTTGCATAATATCCAAAACGCCTTGGCGGTGATTATAGCGGCAAAGCTTGCAGGTGTAAAAACGGAGGATATTGTTGCGACGTTAAGCGAATTTAAAGGGGTTCGCCACCGTATCGAAAGGATAGCAGAGGTTAACGGCGTAGAATACGTGGACGATTCCAAGGGGACGAACGTGGACGCGACGTTAAAAGCGGTGGCGGCGATGAAAAAGGATACCGTGCTTTTGCTTGGCGGTAAAAATAAGGGATACGATTATAACAAGCTATTCGCCGAGTTAAAAAGCGCAAAAGTCGTGCATGCGGTTTTGTACGGCGAAAACCGTTTTGCACTGTTAAAGGCGGCGCGGGAAGAAGAATTCGACGGCATTACCCTTTGCGGCGGCGGGTTTTTGTTTGCGGTGAAAATTGCCGCGTTAAAGGCAGAGCGTGGGCAAACGGTGTTGCTAAGCCCCGCCAGTGCAAGCTTTGACGAGTTTGGCAGTTATGAAGAAAGGGGGGAGAAATTTGCGGAAATCGTCCATGCGCTTGCAATCGACGCAGCAGAATCAAATGGGTTTGAACTCGATGGAAATCAGGAGGCAAACCGCGGAGAAAAAGTCGAAAATACATAACGGTAGCATAGGGAAAGGAGACGTCAGTATTTTAATTTTAACGGCGGTTTTGGCGGCGTTTGGGGTGCTTGCTATTTATTCGGCGAGTCGCTACGTTGCAAAAACGCAATACGGCGACGGGCTGTATTTTGTAAAAAAGCAGTTGCTCGGGTTTGTGCTTGGTGTAGTGGCAATGCTCCTTTGCGGACGGTTAAATTACCGTCGGTTAAGGGGTAAAAAAGTGCGTTGGATTTTTTATATTGTCCCCGTCATTTTACTAGGTATGGTGTTTGTCCCAGGGCTGGGCGTAACCAACTACGGCGCGACTAGGTGGATTGGACTTGGCGGCGTTACCCTGCAACCGTCCGAACTTGGAAAATACGGGTTCGTTGTTTTTGCGGCGGCGTATATGTCGGACGATATCGGACGCATGCGGACGTTCAAAGGAACTCTACCCGTGCTGTTGACGGGTGGGATTGTTTGCGGATTGATTATCATTGAACCGAATATGTCCGTTACCGTTTGCGTTGCGCTGTTGATGCTCGCGATGCTGTATTTGGGCGGCATGAAGATCCGTTATTTCGTGATGTTGTGTATTCCCGCGTTGCTTGCCGTGCCTGCCATGATTATTGCCGAACCTTACCGCCTTTCGCGCTTGAGCGCCTTTCTCGATCCTTGGGAAAATCCGCGCGGAGAGGGGTATCAGCTCATTCAGTCTTTATATGCGCTAGGCAACGGCGGTTGGTTTGGAACGGGATTGTTCAAATCCCGTCAAAAATACCGCTTTTTGCCCTTTGCCGAAAGCGACTTTATCCTGTCGATTATCGGGGAGGAGTTCGGTTTTTTTGGGATAACCTTGCTGTTTATCGTCAGTGGGCTTTTGATTTGGCGTGGGATACGAGTTGCGCGCAAAGCCCCTGATTTTTTCTCATTTTTGCTTGCGGTGGGCATCACGCTCGTCTACGGAATTCAGACGGTTATAAACGCACTGGTGGTCAGCGGCAGTATTCCGCCCACGGGCTTGCCGTTGCCGCTGATTAGCTCGGGGAATACCTCGCTGATTATCACCATGTCGTCTATGGGGATATTATACGCAATTTCGGCGCAAAGAGAGAAAGACATCCCCGAGGGAAAAGGTAATAAAAGCACAAATCATAGAGGCTTTTTCATAAGATAAAGCAAAGGCAAAGGAGCTTTATCGTATGGATAAATATATTATAAACGGCGGAGAAAAACTCTGCGGCAGTATAGAAATACAATCGGCGAAAAATACGGTATTGCCGCTTTTGGCGGCGTCTATTCTCACGGACGAACCCGTGAAAATACGCGGCGTTCCAATGATAAACGACGTGGAAAGCATGTTACATATATTAAGCGAAGTCGGCTGCAAAATCCAACGCAAAAAGGAGTATGTACTGATTGACAGCTCTAATGCGGTATCACACGAAATTCCCACGCGGCTCACCAAAGAGCTGCGTTCTTCCGTTTTTATGCTTGGGCCGCTCCTGTCGCGCTTTCACCGCGCGAAGATTTCCTATCCCGGCGGTTGCGATATCGGGTTGCGCCCGATAGATTTGCATTTGTCGGGGTTAAAACGCCTTGGTGTGGAAATTATAGAAAGGGACGGTTATATTCATTGTGAGGCGAAAAAACTGGTTGGGGCTGAGGTATTGCTTGATTTTCCTAGCGTCGGCGCAACGGAAAATATTATGCTTGCCGCGGTCAAAGCCGAGGGAATTACGGTGATTAGAAACGCGGCAAAAGAACCCGAAATCGTCGATTTACAACGTTTTTTAAACGCGATGGGCGCAAAGGTGTGCGGCGCGGGCGGTGGAACGGTGGCAATCGAGGGGGTAAAACGGCTGCGCGGCGTGGATTTTGTGCCGATAGGCGATCGTATCGAGGCGGGTACGTACCTGATTGCAGCGGCAAGCTGCGGCGGCGAAATTGAAACCTGTGGAGTTCCGCCCGAAAATATTGCGGCGCTTTTACATAAACTGCGTGAAAATGGTTGCAAAATCTATACGAAAAATGATAAAATAATATTGACGAGCGATGGAATGTTGCGCGCGGTAGATATTGTCGAAACGATGCCCTTTCCAGGTTTTCCCACCGATTTGCAAGCGCAATATACGGCGTTGTGCACGACGGCAAAGGGTTCAACACTCGTCGTGGAAAATCTGTTTGAAACGAGATATCGCTATGCTGCGGAGCTCAAGCGCATGGGTGCAGATATTACCGTGCGCGATAGAACGGCTTGCGTACGAGGGGTGGAAAAACTGCACGGGGCATGCGTAACAGCAGGGGATTTACGCGGCGGTGCGGCGCTGGTTTTGGCGGCGCTAAAAGCCGAGGGACAGAGCTCGGTGGTAGAGCTTTCGTATATTGATAGAGGCTATGCTGATTTTGAGGGAAAGCTCAGAAAATTAGGCGCAAAAATCCGTCGGGTGCGGATATAGTCAACGGAAAAAAAATAAATAATTCTTTCCGCCGATAAAAGGGCGGACAAATAAGTAAACTACAAAAGAGGAAGAAACTATGCGCAGGAAATTGTTAATTATAATCTTAACGGTGGCGTTGTTCGTTGGGGCGGCGGTACTTGGCGTAAGCGCGACGTTCCGTGTGGATACCGTTACGCTCAATTCTTCCGAAATTTCTCAACCTGCGAAAGCTGAGGCGGGGGAATTGTTAAAGCGTTTAGAGGGCGTTTACTTGGAAGAGAGTATTTTCACTGTAAAGCAATCGGATGCGGACGGCGTGTTGGCAGAATTCCCTTATTTTCGCATTACTTCTTTTAAGCGTTCCTATCCTAACCGCGTGATTATATCGATTGCCGAGGGGGAAGAGGTGTTTGCCGTAGAGGGCGCAAACGAGCAAGGAGAATATTTTATTCTCAACAGCGAGGGTACGGTGCTTGGCGTACGCGCAGACGAAAACAACCGCTTGGACGGAAAACGCAACGTTTTGCTTAAAGGCTATACGTGTTTTGGCGGTAAAGGGGAAATGCTTGCAGGAGATATTGCGCTTGCACCCACGCTAGAACTTTGTTTGGGAATATCCCAAAGATTAAACGGTATTCGCGGTAACGTGCGCTACGTAGAGGTCGTTGCAAAGACGGGTACGGAAGACGGAATTGTGCTTATGCTACAAATGCAGGAAGGGGTGAAACTGGACGTATATGCGGTAGAGAGAAATACGCAGGAAAAAGCCGCAAAGGCGGTGGAGGCGTATCTGTCTTTATCTGTCAATGAGCGTATAAGCGGTCATTTGATGGTGTATGAAAATGCAGACGGCGAAGTGATGTCGGTATATCGTCCTGACGGCGGTTTGCCCTCGTAAACGCAAGGAATAACGAAATGCAAAAAAAACACGCAAAAATGCGTGTTTTTTTGTGGCTTTTTTTTACAAGTCCATTGACATTTTACAAGAAATAGTATATAATGTATTATAACAGCACAATATTTTGTGCTTTTTCCTAAGGAGTGGCAAATCATGCGGAATGAAAGCGTTGCGATATTGGATATCAGGTCGAACGAAGTGTTCTTTTCGCTTGGTTCGAAAGGCGTAAATGGTACGTTCGTGATTTCGAACAGCCACACGGAAAAATACGAGGGTTTTTCCGTCGGCGGTTTTTTAGATGAAAAATCGTTGAGAAAGGCGGTGAGCGATTCGGTAAATGCCGTACGGAAAAATTACGGTGGAACGATCAAAGCCGTGTACGTTGGCGTGCCCTCGGCGTTCGTTACTCTTTTGACGAAAGGGCATACCGTTTCCTTTTCGTCCAAGCGCAAGGTTTCGGCGGCGGATATTGACTATCTGTACGAGAGTGGTTGGAACGAGTTGGTTTTCGGCGGACGTTGCATTCGCCGTTCGAGTATGTATTTTTCCCTTGGCGATAACCGTAAATATTTTTCAGCGGAGGAGTTGTACGGGATTGCGACCACGTCGTTAAAAGGCGGGCTTTGTTATTATTGTGTGTCCGAAAAATTTTATCAAGCGGTTGCGTCCATTTTAGACGAGCTTGGTATTGAAGATAAAAAATTTATTCCCTCGACGTTGGCGCAATCGGTGTATTTACTGCCCGATAAAAAGCGAGAAGGGTATGCGTTTTTGTTGGACGTAGGGTTCATGACCAGCTCGATTAGCGTGGTATACGGCAATGGTATCGTGCACGAGGAAACCTTTGATTTCGGCGTGGGTACGGTGCTTGTAGCGCTCATGGAAGAACTGAACGTGGATTTGGCTACGGCGGAAGAGATTTTGGCGGCGGCAAACATTTCTGGGGGCGTTGTGCCTGGCGATTTGGTTTGGACAAGTGAGCTTGGTGATTTACAATTCCCCGTGCGTATGCTCAACGACGTGATTAAGAGCAGTTTGGACAACCTGTGCGAACAGATAGACCGTTTCTTTGAGGTTCGCTATAAAGACAAAAAAACGTCGGGGCTGTCGATTAATCCGATTAGCCTGACGGGGGAAGGTGTTAGCGCAATCAAAGGGAGTAAGGAGCATATTTCCAAGCGGATTAGCCGCTTGACGGAGGTGGTAGTTCCTGATTTGCCCTATTTTGATAAGCCAGCGTTTTCTTCGCGTATCGCACTTTTGAATATGGCGATTGCTGACGAGGGGAAACATGGCTTTTGGAAAAGAATTTTTAACGGCTTTGGAGGAAAAAAGAAATGATGGATAATTACGAAAATGGTTTTAATAATTACGGCGGTTTCGGGTATTCCGAGCAATCGTCGCAGCCCGTCGGCGATACGGGCATCAATAATCTTTCCGGGGTAGCCAAAATCAAGGTAATCGGTGTTGGTGGCGCGGGAAATAACGCGGTGGACAGACTGATTGAATCGGGGTTGACCAGTGCGGAATATATCGTTGTCAATACGGACAATCAGGCGTTGGCACGCTCGAAAGCCTCCAGGCGCATTCAAATCGGCGTACAGCTTACCAAAGGGCTTGGTGCGGGGGCGGACCCGTCGGTTGGTAAGGCTGCTGCAGAAGAGAGCAAAGAAGCTCTGCAAGAGGCGTTAAAGGATACCGATTTGTTGTTTATTACCGCAGGTATGGGCGGCGGTACGGGTACGGGTGCAGCTCCCGTGATTGCAAAGCTTGCAAAGGATATGAAAATCCTGACCGTCGCGGTGGTAACGTTGCCCTTTACGTTCGAGGCGAAACGCAGAATGGACAACGCTCTTGTCGGTATTGAAGAATTGAAAAAATCGGTGGATTCCATTATTACAATTCCCAACGATAAAATCCGTCAGGTTGTACCCAAGAACACCTCTTTCCCCGAGGCTTTAAAGGTAGCGGACGAGGTGCTCCGTCAGGGTATCCGCGGGATTGCGGAGCTGATTGTCAAGCCGTCGCTGATTAACTTGGATTTTGCGGACGTAAAAACGACGTTGAAAGGTCGTGGGCTTGCGCATATGGGTATCGGCGTTGCGAAAGGTGAAAAGAGAATTTTCGACGCGGTACGCTGCGCTGTGGGCAGCCCTTTGCTTAATACGACGATTGAGGGCGCAAGCTCGGTGATTTTAAACGTAATCGGTGGCAAGGATTTGTCCTTGGACGAAGTTGTAACGGCGGCGGATTTGGTGAAAGGAGTAATCGATTATTCCGCAAACGTCATTTTCGGCGCTTGTATCGACGAAAATATGTCCGACGAAGTGGAGGTCGTTATTATCGCTACGGGCTTTAACGGCGCGCAAAACGGGACGGGGTTTGACAGCGCAAATGAAACTCTGCGTCAGGCGACTTTGCTTTCGCAAAAGCTTGAAAATGTGCAAGAAACGGGCAATTCGTCCCTTTTTGGGCAATCGCCCTTGTATGTAGAACAGGCGTATGGGTATGCGCAGCAGCCTTTTGCACAACAACCTGCACAGCCTTACGGACAACCAGCGGCGCAATTTAACTACGGACAAACACCGTATGCACAGCCCATTCAGCCTATGCAACCGTCGGCAGAACCGATTGCACCCGTGTTTGAACCAGACGACCCTATTCCTGATGCAAAGAACG
>JBGVQH010000178.1:0-3450 GCA_045127475.1 Candidatus Scatosoma sp. | reverse complement strand
CCTCGTCCTTACCAAGGACGCGCTCTACCGACTGAGCCATAGCAGCATTAAACTTTACTATGACATTATAGTTAAAAAAGCGGCGATTGTCAAGCTATATCAACCTCTTTTTTGAAAAATTTTTCAAAACTTTTCTTTTGTATGCAAAAAAAATCTCTCCGCAAAAATAACGAAGAGATTTTTCATTTTTCTTATTTCGCATATTCAACGCCACGGAATTCACGAATAACGTTGACCTTAATTTGACCGGGGTATTCCAACTCCGTTTCAATCTTCTTTGCAATATCCTTTGCAAGGAACAATGCTTGTGCATCGTCCACCTGCTCAGGTTTAACGATAACACGCACCTCGCGCCCCGCTTGAATTGCATAGCTCTTTTCTACGCCGTGGAACCCACTTGCAATTTCTTCCAAACGTTCCAAACGCTTCACGTAGTTCGAGCCCGTTTCACGTCTTGCGCCAGGACGAGCACCCGAAATGGCGTCTGCCGCCTGAATCAAAACAGCCTCAATCGTCTTAGGTTCTACGTCGCCGTGGTGCGCCATAATTGCGTTGACTATATTTGCATTTTCCTTGTATTTCTTCGCAAGGTCTGCACCGATTTGAATGTGCGTACCTTCCTGTTCTTGGTCGACAGCCTTACCGATATCGTGGAGCAAACCCGCGCGCTTTGCAAAGTTTACGTCCAAGCCAAGCTCTGCCGCCATTTGACCTGCCAACATGGAAACTTCCACGGAATGTTTGTATACGTTTTGACCGTAACTCGTTCTAAATTTCAAACGCCCAATCAATTTAATCAGTTCAGGGTGCAACCCGAAAATACCTGCCTCAAAGACAGCCGCCTCACCAGCCTCTTTGATTTGCATATCCATTTCTCGGGTAACCTTGTCCACTGTTTCTTCGATACGAGCGGGGTGAATTCTGCCGTCATTAATCAATCTTTCCAAGGAAAGACGGGCAATTTCACGACGAACGGGGTCAAACCCCGACAAGATAACCACCTCGGGCGTGTCGTCGATAATCAACTCGATACCCGTCGCGTTTTCAAGCGCGCGGATATTTCTACCCTCTCTACCGATAATACGCGCTTTCATATCATCGTTAGGGAGAGGAACGACGGAAACTGTAATTTCCGACGCCTGATCTGCCGCACATTTTTGGATTGCCAGCGAAATAATCTTTTTCGCGTTCATATCCGCTTCGTCTTTCGCCTGCTGTTCAAGGTTGCGAACCTGAATCGCTACGTCATGACGTACATCGTCCAAAATCTCTTCGGTGAGCTGTTTCTTCGCCTCGTCGCGGGTCAACTGCGACACCTTTTCGAGTTCCTGAATCATTAACTCGTGCTGAGAATCAAGTTTTTCTTTCAAAACCTCAATCTCATCTTCCTTTTTCAAAAGGTTTGCCTTTTGTTGTTCAAGAGCCTCCGACTTCTTATCCAAGGAATCTTCCTTTTGAGTCAAGCGTTGCTCCATACGTTGGATTTCCGCTTTCTTTTCCTTTGTTTCGTTCTCAAACTCTTTTCTTAATCTTAAATCCTGTTCCTTTGCCTCAAGCAGAGCCTCTTTTAAAGCACGCTTGCTTTCTTCCTTGCCGATGGCAACCAAACGGTCAGCCTCCGCCTTTGCATCGCCAACGATTTTTTCCGCCTGCGAAGTCGCTACGCCGATTTCCTTTGCCGTCTTTTTCTTGTTGATAAATTTACCAAGGAAAAAGCCGCCCAAAATAGCCGCTACGCCTACGCCTGCCGCAATACCGATTGCGCCCCAAACGGGTACGCCAGCCAGAAACAGGACGCTCAAAGTTACGTTGTGCATTTTGTGCCTCCTGTGAAAATTTAATTGATAAAACCATTATTTGCAACGGAATTTTTGGGTTAATTGCGTACGTAGTAAAACGCTTTTGCCCAAAATCCGACTTATAATTTTTTCTATCGTCTATATTGTACAATATATTTTTCAAAAAGTCAATGGTTTGAGGAAAAATACTTTCCGTCAAATGTAAAAAAATAACAAAAGGGCGAACGCTTTTCCGTCAGCCCTTTATATCATTCCGTAACAATACTTTACGGCGTTATTTTGCAACGCCTAAAACGTTGGTCATATAAATTACCGTTTCCGAGGCAGCACTTTCCCGTATCGGACACAAGCCGCTCGCCCCATTGTTTTGGAATAAACCGCGCAAGGTCGGAAACCCGTCAAGCGCGCTGGCGTTAATCCCTGCTTGAACGTTCGTTTTTGCGTACCCGTCCAAGGAAATCAAGGAAACCAACGACCATAAACCATCTTCCCCTTGTTGATAATGCACGTATACCCAGTCGCCACCGCTATACCAATCCTCTTCTGCGAGCCCAAGCGTCTTTAACGTTCCGTTTACAATCTTGATTGCAAAATAAATATCACTATACCCGCTAAGATTCGTCGTTCTGTCAAAGATGCTTGTTTGCAACGCCGTAGAGGTCGTAGCCCAGCCCGGCATATTATTCAACCAGTCAAATTCCGTAACGTTATGAAATCCCTCGGGTGCTTTCTCGGCTGTTTCCGTTTTCAAGGCATATCCGTCAGCACGCCAAATTTTATCATTGACAAACACCGCGCTTGACGGAATTTCCGGTTGCAAAGTTTCCTCCCCGCCAATCGTTTGGTAGATCGCCATATATTCATTGTTCTCCTCCCCGACGGCGATTTCTATCTCTTCGCTTTCACCAACTATATTCCCATCTTTATCCTTCCAGCACAAAAACGCCTCACCGCTCGGCACAGCGTTGGCTTTGAGCGTAATGACGTCCCCTTTTTTATAGCGCCCGCAAGCAAAGCCGTCGGGCAATATTCCGTTGATAACGTTAATTTTATAATATGTATTGTTTGCAAGTCGGTCGATTTCCCAACCAAAAATTTCCTGCGCTGCCGCACCGTAATTCAACATATTATCGAACAATTTTTGTTGCTTATCCGTCAAATTCCCACTCTCGCGCATTGTATAAACGTATTCTAAAACGCTGAATTTTGAAAGGTCGCTGTAATATGCTTCGCCGTCAATTTCCACGTAGGCGCGGGCATATATATCCTTCGTCATCTCTTTTGCCGCCAACCCGTCGGAATAGAAAATAAGACAATTCTTCCCCTTTACGTTTGTCGATTGATTGCTATTTACAACATACGTTTCTGTACCAAGCACATATTCTTCCTGCGCCTCTTCCCACACGAGCATTTTGATTTTATACGCCAAGCGATCAAAGCCGTCGTTTGATACTGCATACAGTATATAAATCGAGTCCGCATAAGAAAGGTTGTTCGCCTCAATCGTAACCGTAGGATTTTCAACGTCGTCCGCTTTAACGAAATCCTTATTTACTCGTAACTTTGCCCCTAAAAAGCAACAAAAACATATAACCAAAGCACTAAATAACATAAACGCCTTGCTTTTAAATATCCTTTTCATAATTTTTCT
>JBGVQH010000177.1:0-2976 GCA_045127475.1 Candidatus Scatosoma sp. | reverse complement strand
TTCGCAATGATATTTTCTACGGCACGAATAAAGAAGTTTTGTTGTAATCGCAACTTAAATTGCTTTACAAACTGAAAAAATTAAGATATAATAGAAATAAGTGAATAAGATAAAGCGTTTGAACGAGGACACGCTTTTTGTGAAGAGCCCCGTATAGAGATAATCCGTTTTGGTGCAAGGATGAAGGGGGACGCAAAAGGTATCACCGCGTAAGCTGACAGAGCGAAAGGGGAGTCAAGTAGCTTTGTACGGGGTTGCTATCCGTTATCAATAGCAGCGAATGATGGTTCGTTTTGGTGGTTTATTGACCTGATTTTTTGGTCGTTGTGTTTTTCCAAAGCGCAACGGCTTTTGTTTTATAAAAAACCTTGACAAAAGGAGAAAAATATATGTCTATGTACAAGAAAGTAGACACCTCTTTAAATTTCGTGGAACGCGAAAAAGAGATTGTGGAATACTGGAACGAGAAAAAGGTCTTTGAAAAGAGTATGCAGGCGACGGAGGGGAAAGAAGAATTTTCTTTCTATGACGGTCCGCCTACGGCGAACGGAAAACCGCATATCGGGCACATTTTGACCCGCGTTATGAAAGATATCGTGCCTCGTTATAAGACGATGAAGGGAAACCACGTTCTGCGTAAAGCGGGCTGGGATACGCACGGTTTGCCCGTTGAACTTGAAGTGGAAAAGAAACTCGGTTTGGAAAGTAAGACGGGGATTGAAAGCTACGGTATCGAGCCGTTCATTATGCAATGCAAGCAGTCCGTTTGGCAGTATTCCAACGAGTGGAAAAAGATGTCCGACCGTGTAGGGTACTGGTGTGATATGGACAATCCCTACGTTACCTATCACGACGATTATATCGAATCAGAATGGTGGGCGCTGAAAGAAATTCACAAAAAGGGTCTGCTGTACAAAGGGCATAAAATCGTGCCTTATTGCCCCCGTTGCGGAACGGCGCTTTCTTCTCACGAGGTTGCGCAGGGCTATAAGGACGTAAAACAACTGACGGCGTTTGTAAAATTCCGTGTGAAAAATGCGGAAAACACCTATATTTTGGCTTGGACGACGACTCCTTGGACGTTGCCCTCCAACGTCGCGCTTTGTATGAACCCCGAATTCGACTACGTTATGGTCGAGATGGAAGAAAGCGGTGAAAAATATATCTTGGCGGAAGGTTTGTTGAAATCGGTACTCGGCGAAGAGGGGTACACCGTGCTTTCGAAAAAGAAAGGTATCGACTACGAATATACCGAATACGAAGCGCTGTATCCGTTTGGGAAAGAAAAATTCAACTACCGCGAAAAGGCGCATTACGTAACGTGCGATAACTACGTTACCCTTTCGGACGGTACGGGCGTCGTACACATTGCGCCCGCGTTCGGTGAGGACGACTATAAGGTTGGCAAACGTTACAATTTACCCGTTGTACAGCTGATTACGGAAGAGGGGAAATTCCCCGAAGGCTGCGGCGAATTTACGGGCGTCGGCGCGCAAGCGGCTGACCCTGCCATCGTCAAAGAGCTCAAATCCCGCGGCTTGCTGTTAAAGACGATGGAATTTATGCACAACTATCCGTTCTGCTGGCGTTGTGATACACCGCTGATTTATTATGCGCGTTCCAGCTGGTTTATCAAGGTAACGGCAATTAAGGACAGATTGATTGAAACCAACCGTTCGGTGAACTGGATGCCTGACACGATCAAGGAAGGGCGTATGGGTAACTTCCTTGAAAACGTAATAGACTGGGGCTTGTCCCGAGACAGTTACTGGGGTACGCCTCTGCCCGTATGGGTATGTCCCGATTGCGGCGAAATTGAGGTGATTGGTTCTCGTGCGGAGCTTGTGGAAAAATGCGGTGCACCTAAGGATATTGAATTACACAGACCGTACTTGGACGATTTGACCTGTACTTGCGGAAAATGCGGTGGCAAAATGCGTCGTACGCCCGAAGTTATCGACTGTTGGTTCGATTCGGGTTCGATGCCTTTCGCGCAATACCATTATCCGTTTGAAAACAAGGAACTCTTCCACCAAACGTTCCCCGCCGATTTCATTTCCGAAGCGGTGGACCAAACGCGCGGTTGGTTCTATACGTTGCTCGTTATTTCTACGTTGCTCTTTGATAAAGCGCCGTTTAGAAACTGTATCGTACTCGGACACGTGAACGATAAAAACGGTGTGAAGATGAGCAAACACAAAGGCAACGTCGTCGACCCTTGGTCGGTGCTCGATAAGCAAGGGGCGGACGCGGTGCGTTGGTATTTCTATACGTCTTCCGCGCCTTGGTTGCCTTCTCGTTTCTATCCCGAAGCGGTAAGCGAAGCGCAAAGAAAGTATATGGGTACGCTTTGGAATACGTACGCATTCTTCTGTTTGTATGCGGATATCGACAATTACAATCCTGCCGATTACGATTTGAATACGTGCAAACTTTCCGTAATGGATAAGTGGATACTTTCCAAATTAAATACGCTTATCAAGACGGTGGATAAAAATCTCGACGTGTATAACATCACGGACAGTGCGCGTGCGTTGCAAGATTTTTCGGATATCCTTTCCAATTGGTACGTTCGTCGCGGACGGGACAGATATTGGGGAAGCGAAATGACGGAAGATAAGGCGGCGGCTTATACGGTGCTTTGGCACGTATTGGTTACCTTTGCAAAACTCACTGCGCCTTATACGCCGTTTATCGCGGAAGAAATGTATCTCAATCTCGTGCCGGCGTTCTTTAAAGACGCGCCCAAATCGGTGCATTTGTGCGATTTCCCCGTTTGCAATGATTCGCTCGTCGACGAACGTTTGGAAAAAGGTATGGACACCGTGCTGGACGTTGTAAATCTCGGCAGAGCGGCAAGAAACGCGGGCAACGTGAAAAACCGTCAACCGCTTTCCGAAATGTACGTGGTTACGGCGCGCGCGGAAACGTTGGACGACGGCTTGAAAGCGATTGCGCTCGACGAACTGAATATTA
>JBGVQH010000176.1:0-2659 GCA_045127475.1 Candidatus Scatosoma sp. | reverse complement strand
TTTATAGGGTAAATTCGAATAGAAGTAAAAAGGAGGTTGTAGGGAAATGGAAAATAGCGAATTGTTATTGTTAAAATATCAGGTAGATAAAGTTGAATTTGCGCTTAATGAGAATTTTGATTTTTCAAAAGATGAAAGCATTCAATTGAATCAAAAATTTGGAAGAGATTTCAAGAAGATTGATGAAGATCATTGTAAGGTAACCATTGGATTATTTATTGAACAAATGGAAGATATTCCTATGCCCTTTACATTAAAAGTAGAAGTTAGTGGTATCTTTCAGCTGAAAAATTGGGAGACTAATTCATTAGATCTTATGAAAACAAATACAATCGCAATATTGTATCCGTTTTTAAGAGCTTTGGTTGCAACATTGACATCAAACGCAAATGTTCCCCCGTATATTTTACCCGTATTTAACGTGGTTTCTTGGTTTGAAAAGAACGAAAAAAAGAAGAAAACAGCGAATTAACAAACAAGGAGTAAAATAAATGAATGCGGTAATTTACGCACGGTATAGTTCGGATAACCAACGCGAAGAAAGCATTGAAGGGCAACTCCGCGAATGTATGGAGTTCGCCAACTCTACGGGCGTTACGGTTGTCGGGAATTATATTGACCGTGCGTTTTCGGCAAAAACGGACAACCGTCCCGAATTTCAAAAAATGATTAAGGACAGTTATAAACATTGCTTCGATATGATTATCGTATGGAAGCTGGACCGTTTCGCTCGCAATCGCTACGACTCCGCACATTATAAAAATCTCTTAAAGAAAAACGGTGTGAAAGTCGTTTCCGCGAAAGAATCCATTGCCGAAGGCTCGGAAGGTATTCTTTTGGAATCCGTTTTAGAAGGTATGGCGGAATACTATTCCGCCGAACTTTCCGAAAAAATACTTCGCGGAATGACGGAGAACGCGTTAAAGGGCAAAATGAACGGTGGACAAAGTCCTTTCGGGTATTTCGTCGATGAAGATAGAAAACTGCAAATTGACCCCAAAACAGCCCCTATTGTGCAAGATATTTTCACGATGTATGCGGACGGCAAACGAATGCAAGAAATTGTGGACTGGCTGAAAGCAAAAAATATCTGTACGCAAAAAGGCAAGCCGATGCGCGTCAACGTTATACAGTATATGCTCTCCAACCGCAAGTACATAGGCGAGTACAAGTATCGCAACGTTGTAATTCCCGACAGAATTCCTGCTATCATTTCTCAAGAATTATTTCAACGCGTACAGGACCGAATGGTGAAAAATAAAAAAGCTCCTGCTCGACACAAAGCAGAAGACGATTACTTGCTGACAACCAAACTCTTTTGCGGGAAATGCGGAGCGTATATGGTTGGCGAAAGCGGTAGGAGTTGTCAAAAGAACGTTTATCGTTATTATAAATGTATCACGGCGAAGCGCAAGAAACTGTGTGATAAAAAGCCCGTTCGTAAAGAATGGATAGAGCAGGTATGCGTTGAAAAGGCATTAAAGGTCTTAAACGACGATGCATTGTTGGATATTTTAACGGATAGAATTTACGAATTACAGGCGGAAGAAAATCCTCGTTTACCCTATCTCAAAGAACAACTTTCCGATGTGGAAAAGAAAATCAAGAATATCCTTTCGGCAATCGAGCAAGGCGCATTTTCAGATGCCATCAATGAACGGTTATCTTCGCTTGAAAAATCCAAGAAAGATATTGAAACAGCAATTATTCAAGAGCAAATCAAACGCCCTTTCCTAACCAAAGAACAAATTCGTTTTGGGATAGAGAAATTCAAGACGTTGGATATTGATACGCAGGAAGGCAGGCAACGTTTGATTGACGGTTTTATCAATGCGGTTTACCTGTACGACGACAAGATAACGATTATTTTCAACTATAAGGATAGCACGACGACGGTGTCGATTGACGAGTACAAAAGTTCGGATAATAAAACAAAAACTGCTCCAACTAAGCACACTTCCACCACCTTGAATTGTAAGGGGTATGGAAGTGTGTTTTGCTTTTTATCCCCATTTTCCCCTGTATTATTAGTGGTAGCCGTAAACGCCATAAGAAATCCTATCGTGTTTCGGGCTAAAATCGGGCAAACACCACCTTTGCGCGAAAATCGCTACCCTGAACATTAAGGGTTTTATCCTAAACGATACCTATTTCGTAAGAAGTGGGGAAATCGGGGAAGACGGGAAAATCCACTCTAAACCTAAAAGTTTAAAGTTTTATGCCTACCTGCCCGAAAATAAACGGGGAAGTCGGGGAAGCCCTATCAAAAAGTCAAATCCCCACCTTCCCCACTTTCCCCGATTGAAACAGGATAGGCAAGCAAGGACTGCCCCCGAAAGGGGGATGCCCGAACGGACAAAACAGGGTTAGATTTCCATAAAAAATCGCTTAGGGGGTGGGTGGGACAGGAACACCGCCTTCTTGCAAAAATCACAAAAAATCACGCGCTCACGGCAGTTTTGTCGTGGGCGTTTATCATTTCACAAAAACAAGGAGAATCAATAATGAAAACGACAAATATTTACTATATCGTAGACGGCTCGGTTAAAACCCGTGGCGAAACGGCAAATCGTATCAAGCAAAACATAACAAAAGTAGCACGGGCATTGCAATTCTGCCCCTACAAGACGAAGTTGCATATTATCGGGTACAACGATAA
>JBGVQH010000175.1:0-10615 GCA_045127475.1 Candidatus Scatosoma sp. | reverse complement strand
GAAAAGCTGTCGGAGGTCTATCCGCCCTCGGGGCAGGATTGCGCTGATTTCACGCAAAGCTTATTCGAGCTAGGTGCGCTCATTTGCAAACCGCAAAACCCCGATTGTGCGCGTTGTCCTCTAAACGGGATTTGCCGTGCTTACGAAAACGGAACGCAGGCGGAATATCCCATTCTACCGCAAAAAGCGGCGAAACGGCAAGAACAGGTGTGCGTATTTCTTATTGAAACGCCCGAGGGCTTTTGTATCCGCCGCCGCGAGGAGGGGGTGCTTCGGGGCATGAACGAGTTTCCCTCGGCAGTGGTAACCAATGGTGAAACACCTGAAAATATCCTAAACGAGTGGGGCATGACCGCGTTTACGGAAATTGCAAGGCAAAAATTCAAGCATATTTTTACCCATATCCGATGGGATATGACGTGCGTATGGGTGCAGACGGATTTTGCGCCGTTTGACACTTATACGCTAGACGAAATCGAAAAGGAAATATCCCTACCGACGGCATTGAAACAATGCCTGCGGATTTTGGGCAATCAATAACGAAGAAAAAACAACGGGAGATAAACAATGAAAGTATTACTTGTAAACGGAAGTTGCCACGAAAAGGGTTGCACGTACACCGCACTTGCGGAGGTTGCTAAGGCGCTGAACGAAAACGGCGTTGAAACGGAAATTTATCAATTAGCGGATAAAAAAATCAGCGGTTGCAAGGGTTGTTGGGCTTGCAAAAAGGTGAAAAAGTGCGTCTTTGACGACGGCGTAAACGAGTTTGTGGAAAAGGCGGCGGAGTTCGACGGTTTCGTGTTTGGCTCGCCCGTGTATTACGCGTCGGCGTCGGGAAATCTTATCAGCTTTATGGATAGAGTATTCTACAGCGGCGGTAAATTTTTGGCATACAAGCCCGCGGCGGCGGTGGTAAGCTGCCGCAGAGCAGGCGCAAGCACCACCTTTGACGTTATCAACAAATATTTTACGATTAACAATATGCCGATTGTTGGTTCTAATTATTGGAACGAAATTCATGGCAATACGGCGGAAGAGGCGGCACAGGACGAAGAGGGTTTGCAGACTATGCGCATTTTGGGGAACAATATGGCGTGGCTGTTAAAATGCTTGCAGCTGGGTAAGGAGGCAGGCGTTGAACCTGTGAAAGAACGCAAAATTATGACGAATTTTATTCGTTAAGAGAGTAAAAAGATAGATGGCGCGTCGGGCTTGTAGCTCGGCGCGTTTTTTCTTTTGTATGAAAATAAAAAAAAGGAAAATACTAAAAAGGGTGGGGACGTATCCGCGCGAATGGGGGGGACGTGTGCTAAATAAACGGGAAACGGAAGTGATGAACGTCATATTTTCGCTGTGCCACGAAAAGGGCGTGGGACTGATTTCTCCTGCGGAAATTTTGGATTTGCTCCCACAAAAGCGAATCTACACCGAGGAACGGGTAGAAGAGATTTTAAACGAGCTCGCCCTCGATAACTATTTCGAGCTATTATCCTCGGAGCGAAAAGGGGAAAAGATGTACGTCATTTCGTTGCGTGCCAACGGGTACGCGTTTAAGAGAGGCTACGTGCAGATGCGGCGGAATGCAATCCTTAAAATTTTTTGGGCGGCGGTTTCGGCGGTGATTGCTTTCACGGTCGGTCTACTGCTCAAACGGATATTTTAAAAAAATATCCGTTTTTTGTTTACATTTTTTCTTTGCTGTGGTATAATATACAAGCAAACATTTGTTTGAAGAAAAAACGCCAAGGGAGGGACGACAATATGGAATTTAAATTGCACGCGCCGTACGCTCCGACGGGCGACCAACCGCAGGCGATTGCAAAGCTGACGGAAGGGGTTTTGGATGGTATCCGCACGCAGGTTTTGGTGGGTGTTACGGGTAGCGGTAAAACCTTTACGATGGCAAACGTGATTAAAAACGTCAATCGTCCAACCTTGGTGATTGCGCACAACAAGACGCTTGCGGCGCAGCTTTGTAACGAATTTCGGGAATTTTTCCCCGAAAACCGCGTGGAATATTTTGTTTCCTATTACGATTATTATCAGCCCGAAAGCTATATCCCGTCCACCGATACCTATATCGAAAAGGACCTTAGCATGAACGACGAAATCGATAAACTGAGAAACAGCGCAACGGGGTCGCTGATGGAACGGAAAGACGTAATCGTGGTGGCGTCGGTGTCCTGTATTTACGGGTTGGGCGCTCCGGAAGAATATTTCCGTTTGTCGCTGTCCTTGCGCCCGGGGATGGAATGGGAGCGCAACGAGCTCATGCGAAAGCTTATCGAATTGCAGTATTCCCGCAACGATACCGACTTTCACCGAGCGACCTTTCGCGTGCGCGGCGATGCGTTGGAAATTTTCCCTGCCTCTAATTCCGAAGTGGCTATCCGTTTGGAATTTTGGGGGGACGAAATTGAAAAAATTTACGAGGTAGAGGCGCTTACGGGGAATAAAGTCAACGAGCTGTCCCACGTGGCGATATTTCCTGCCAGTCAGTATGCGGTGGGCACGGAAAAATTGCGTGGGGCGCTCGCCATGATAGAAGAGGATTTGCGCGGCGAAGTGAGCGCCTTTGAAGAAGAGGGTAAAATTTTGGAGGCGCAACGCTTAAAGCAACGCACCGAGCACGATTTGGAAATGATGCGTGAAATCGGGTATTGCAGCGGCATTGAAAATTACAGCCGTTATTTTGACGGCAGAACGCCTGGACAGCCCTCGTTTACCCTGCTGGACTATTTTCCGTCGGGGGAGTTTTTGGTGTTTATCGACGAAAGCCACATGACGATACCGCAAATCCGTGCCATGTACCACGGCGACCTGTCGCGCAAGAAAAACCTCGTAGAATACGGTTTTCGCATGCAGGCGGCGTTCGACAACAGACCGTTGACCTTTGCAGAGTTCGACGCGCGCGTGCCACAACTTGTCTGCGTGTCCGCCACCCCTGCTCCTTACGAATTAGAGCAAGCAGGACAAAAGGTAGAACAGCTTATTCGCCCGACGGGCTTGCTCGACCCCGAAATCACGGTCAAGCCGACGAAAGGGCAGATAGACGATTTGCTGTCTGAAATTAAAATGACGGTAAACGACGGGGGACGTGTCTTGATTACCACGCTGACCAAGCGTATGGCGGAAGAGTTGACCGATTATTTAAAGGAACATGCCATCAAGGTAAAATACATGCACAGCGACATTGACACCTTGGAGCGAATCGACATAGTCAACGGCTTGCGCCTTGGCGAATTCGACGTGCTTTGCGGCATCAATTTGCTCCGCGAGGGATTGGATTTACCCGAAGTAAAGCTAGTGGCGATTTTGGATGCGGACAAGGAAGGCTTTTTGCGCAGCGACACGTCGCTTATTCAGACGATTGGGCGTGCGGCGCGAAACAGCGAAGGTCGGGTGATTATGTACGCTGACACGGTAACGGATAGTATGAAACGGGCAATCGGGGAAACCAACCGCCGCCGCAAGATACAAGACGAATACAACAAGGCGCACGGTATCGTGCCCAAGACGATTATCAAGGACGTAAAATCGACTTTGGTTATCACCAAGAAAAAGACGGACGACGTGAAACTGCAGGATATTCCCGACGAAATTGAAAAGCTGAAGGCGCTGATGAAAGTAGCCAGCGGACAGCTTGATTTTGAACGGGCGATAGAAATCCGCGAAAAGATTGCGGTGCTGAAAGCAAAATTGCACAAGGCGATGCGGAAATAACCGCTAGCCAAAGACTGCGCGCAAATAACAGCGTGGCAAAGGAAGAACAGTATGCAAGAAAATATCGTTATAAAGGGCGCAAAAGAAAACAATTTAAAAAACGTCGATTTGACCATTCCCCGCAATAAGCTTACGGTGTTTACGGGGCTTTCGGGGAGCGGGAAATCGACCTTGGCATTCGACACCATTTTTGCCGAGGGACAAAGACGGTACGTTGAGAGCTTGTCTTCCTATGCTCGTCAATTTTTAGGGCAAATGGAAAAACCGGACGTCGAGAGTATCGACGGGCTTTCGCCCGCTATCTCCATCGACCAAAAAACGACCTCGCGCAACCCGCGTTCGACGGTGGGCACGGTTACGGAAATTTACGATTATTTCCGTCTGCTGTTTGCACGTATCGGTGTGCCGCATTGTCCGAAATGCGGGCGTGCAATCCGCCGCCAAACGGTGGACGAAATTTGCGACCAGGTAATGGCAATGCCCGAGGGGAGTAAAATTCTTGTCAACGCCCCCGTCGTGCGCGGTAGAAAAGGGGAGTACGCCAAGGAGCTGAAGTCCTTTAAAAAGAGCGGGTACGGCAGGGTAAAAATCGACGGTATCGTTTACGATTTGCAGGAAGAAATCAAGCTGGAAAAGAACATAAAGCACAACATTTCCGTTGTGATTGACCGTTTGGTGATAAAAGCGGGTATTCAAAAGCGTTTGACGGACAGTTTGGAGGCTGCGTTAAAGCTTGCCGACGGCTTGGTGGTGATTGATTGCGAGGGAAAGGAAGAGCTGTATTCGGTCAATTATGCCTGCCCCGATTGCGGCATTTCGCTGGAAGAAATCGAGCCGCGTATGTTTTCGTTTAATACCGTATACGGGGCTTGCCCCGTTTGCTCGGGATTGGGCTTTAAGAGTTTTGTCGATCCCGACTTGATTTGTCCCGATAAAACCAAGACCTTGCGTGAGGGAGCAATGAAAGTTACGGGCTGGAATTTAGGCTCGGGCACGATGGCGCTGATGGAGCTGGGTGCGCTTGCCAAGGCGTACGATTTTTCCTTAGACGTACCCGTGCAGGACTTACCCAAAGAAGTATATGATATGTTAATGTACGGCAGCGACCGTGCGGTGGATATGCACTATCAAACCCGTTCTTTTTCGGGCAGTTTTAAAAAGCACTGGGAGGGGTACGTCAATAACTTGCAGCGCCGTTACGGTTCGACGACGTCCGACGGCGTAAAAATCGACATCGAACGGCTGATGCGCAAAGCGCCCTGTGATGCGTGCAACGGGAAACGACTGAAAAAGGAAGCCCTTTCCGTATTGGTCGGTGGTAAAAATATTTGGGAACTTTGCGAACTGTCCGTGGACAATCTGTGCGATTTTATGGACGATTTGATGACGAAGCTCACCAAGACGGAGCACTTGATAGCCGATGCGATTATCAAGGAAATCAACAACCGTTTGGGCTTTTTGCGCAACGTAGGGCTGAATTATTTAACCCTCACCCGTACGGCGGTAACGCTGTCGGGCGGCGAAAGCCAGCGCATCCGTTTGGCAACACAAATCGGCAGCGCGTTGACGGGCGTACTGTATATCTTGGACGAGCCGAGTATCGGCTTACACCAACGGGATAATGAAAAGCTGTTAAACTCGCTGAAAGGGTTGCGGGACTTGGGAAATACTTTGATTGTGGTAGAACACGACGAAGATACCATGCGTGCGGCGGATTATATCGTGGACATCGGCCCGAAGGCGGGGGTACACGGCGGCGAGGTGGTGGCTTGCGGTACGCAAGCGGATATCATGAACGAACCCCGTTCGATTACGGGCGACTACCTTGCAGGCAGACGGAAAATCGAAACGCCGCTTATGCGCAAACAACCGACGGACAAGTGGTTAAAGCTCTACGGTTGTAAGCAGAACAATCTGAAAAACGTCGACGTAAAAATCCCCGTGGGGCTGATTACAGCGGTTACGGGGGTATCAGGGAGCGGTAAATCGAGCCTCGTCAACGAAATCGTCTACCCCTTGCTTGCAAACACGCACAACGGCGCAAAGCACAAACTTGGCGCGTATGATAGAGAGGAGGGCGTGGAATATTTCGATAAAGTAATTGCCATTGATCAATCGCCGATTGGTAGAACGCCGCGCAGTAATCCCGCCACGTATACGGGGGTTTTCAATGCAATCCGCGATTTGTTTGCTATGACGCCCGATGCGAAAGAGCGCGGCTATAAGGCGGGACGGTTTTCGTTCAACGTGTCGGGTGGTCGCTGTGAGCATTGCTTTGGCGACGGCATTATTAAGATAGAAATGCACTTCCTGCCCGATATTTTCGTGCCCTGCGAAGTGTGTGGGGGCAAACGGTATAACCGCGAAACCATCGAGGTCAAATACAAAGGCAAGAGTATTGCGGACGTGTTAGATATGACGGTGGAAGAGGCGTGCGAATTTTTTGCGCCCGTACCGACGATATATAACAAAATCAAGACGCTCAACGACGTTGGCTTGGGATATATCAAGCTGGGGCAGAGTTCTACCACGCTGTCGGGGGGCGAGGCACAGCGCGTCAAGCTGGCGACCGAGCTTGCAAAACGCTCTACGGGCAAGACGTTGTATATCTTAGATGAGCCGACGACAGGCTTGCATAGCTACGACGTGGACAAGCTGATTAAGATTTTATTGCAGTTGCGCGAAAGTGGCAACAGCGTGTTGATTATCGAGCATAATTTGGACGTCATTAAGACGGCGGATTATATTATCGACCTGGGTCCTGAGGGGGGAGACGGCGGCGGAACGATCGTGTGCGAGGGCACACCCGAAGAGGTGGCTAAGGTGGAAAACAGCTATACGGGTCAGTTCCTGAAAAAAGTGTTGTAAATAGAGAAAGGTAATAGTATAAACAAAAAACTCGGTTGAGAAACCGAGTTTTTTGTTTATTTTTGAAAAGTGCTTGAAAAAAGTTGCAGTATATGTTATAATAATTGAGCCAAACGAACTTAATATTATCGCAAATAGGCGTAGTTTCTTTTTTATGGGATAATTACGTCCCTATTTTGTCATACTAATCGAACAAAATCCATTTGGTAAAAGTGCGACCCTGTTCGATGGTATGGCTATGCTTATACTTGCGATAAAGTTCGTTTGGCGACAACTTGGGGTTTCGCATTTTTCGGTGCGTTAACTTCGGTTGGCGCACTTTTTATTTTATACGGAGGTTTATTATGGCGAACGAAGCAACAAAAAAAGAAATTATTGAAAAATTGGACGCTCTGCGCGCAGGGCTTGTAGCAATAGCGGCGGAAGATGATTTAATCAAAAAGGAAAATCTTGTGCTTGATAATGAATTTTTCAGAGTAAACAGTGAAATTTCTGCTACGGTTGGCGGGATTAGAGATTGCATTAGTGGGATTAATAGCGCACAAGAAACAATTCGCGGGACTGAAGAAGAAATAGGATGGATTAACGGTGAAAATACGCCGCTGGAAGAGGTTAAGAGAAAATATTCTGAAAAGTGCAAAGCAAATCAAAGTTCAATACAAATCCAGGAAGAATCGATACGCAAGAATAAAGAAAGTATCACGCTAAACGAAAAAGTGTTGCAAAAAAAGCGCAGAGAATATACGTGGAATTTTCAATGGGGAGATTTGAAAAATCTATTATTTGCTCTAATGTTCCTTTTTGTGGCTTTTGCTTGCGCCTATTGGTGCGTTATTAGCATAATAACGGATATGGGCGAATTGTCTGGATTAGAAAAAGTATCTGCTTGGATGGCGAAAAGTAAAGGACCTATTCATTGGATACAACATCTTTATTATGTCGTTGATAAGAAAGTGGTGTATGAGGTGTATGCCCCAAATGCAGGGTCTTTGACAAAGCAAGAATGGAAATGGTTTTCGTTGGCATGGATACTTCCCGCAGTTTTAGCAATTGTTTTTTTGATTTTAGGAATAATTTTTTTGAAATTCTTTTTTAAGGGATTTGATTTTAAATCTTTTTTGGTGGTGAAGAGCAATAAAATAGAACGTTTATGCGCAAAAGAACAAATAAGAAAATTGAATGCGGATAAGCAAAAATTAGAAGAAGGTTTGGAAAAGTTAAAAGCTGCAGAAATTGATTTGAATTCCTCCGAGTATCAAAAAAATGTGTTTTCGAGCGAGAATATTGAGAAAGAAAGGGGTGAATTAAAAGCACGAGAAAAATGTTTGAAAGAGTGTATAGAGTACATGAAAGTGAGAGAGAAAGAGTTGCGTGACAAGGTAGAGCCATTACACAAAAAGGAAGAAACCTTAAATAACCAAAGAGGGGAATTGATGAAGAAACAAGAAGAACTTAAAAAAAGGTTTCAAGGCATAAAAGAGTATTATAAAAGATTGAAAAACAAATATGAGTCCTTTCTTCATTTGTCGCATTGGAAAAATGTTGATATAATACGTGAGCTAATCGATCAACAATACGCGCGAGATATAAATGAAGCGGTTAATAAAATAAAAGATGAGAAGGATAGGGAAAAATTTAAGAAGGAAATTGTTCAAGAAATAAGAGGTGTTGGTCAGCGTACTGTCCAAACGTTAAACAGTGGGATGAGGAATATTTACAACGTGATGATGCAAGGATTTTCCGTTGTACATAAAGACCTGATAGATGCCAGACTGGAGAATTTGAAAGTAAACCAAGCTTTATTGAGGAGTAGTCAGCGTCAAGAGCAATTACGTTTAATGGAATTAGAAACACAAAAAGCTTTGTTGGCAAAAGCCAATGAAACATCAGAAGTGTTAGCAAGAAATGCTCAAGATATAAGTAGGATAACAAGTTGGAGTGAGTATGCACATCAGCAAAGAATAAGAGCGGGTGTATAAGAAAGAAAGCGTTTACCGTGTTGCGGTAAACGCTTTCTTTAGTTCAATATCTTTTACTTCTTCAATTCCAACGTGCGTTTATACGCCGCGGTAACCGCCTCAATCGTCGCGCCTCTAAACCCAGCCTTTTCCAAAGCGTGGATACCTGCAATCGTCGTGCCGCCGGGGGAACATACCGCGTCCTTTAAATCCGCGGGGTGTCCATATGCAAGCAGCATTTCCGCCGCCCCCAGCAACGTCTGCGCCGCATACAGAGCCGCTTTATCGCGGGGAACGCCGCATTCTACGCCGCCGTCGGCAAGCGCCTCGGCAAAAGCATACACAAACGCAGGTCCGCAACCAGACAGCGCGCTGCCCGCGTCGATTTTATCTTCGGGGATTTTATCAAACACGCCCGCCTTGGCAAACGCTGCCAAAAATTCCTGTTCCGCGCCGTCGCAAACGTCCGCCGTCGTGTATAAAATCATACCTGCGCCCAGTGCAACGGGGGTGTTGGGCATAATCCGTATCACGGGTAAATCCGCGCCGATAAAGCCGCGTATCGCCGCAATGGACAAGCCTGCGGCAATCGTTACCACAACCACGTCCTTGCGTGCACGCAAAATTTCCGCAAAGTCCGCAATCGCGCTTTCCATCACCTGCGGTTTCACCGCCAAGACGATAAACTTCGCATTTTCGGCAATATCTTGCGCTGAAGTCCCAACTGCGCCCAACGTCTTTTCAAATTTTTCCACCTTTGCTTTGTCAAAATCGCAAACGGCGATTTTATTACCGTCCAAGGTTTTTGCGGCGGCTTGCACCAGCGCCCCGCCCATATTCCCGCAACCGATAAACCCAAGCGTGTATTTCATAATCCTTTCTCCTTATCGAACCTGTCCGTCGCCTTTTACAATGTATTTATAAGAGCAGAGCTCTTCCAAACCCATCGGCCCGCGCGCGTGCAATTTCTGTGTGGAAATCCCGATTTCGCAGCCCTTTCCAAACTCGCCGCCGTCGGTAAAACGAGTGGACGCGTTGATGTATACTGCCGCACTGTCCACACAAAGCGCGAACTTGTCGCAAAGCGCGCTATCCTCGCTGACGATACGATCGCTGTGCCCCGTCGAGTGCGCGCCGATATGCGCAATCGCCTCGTCACCGCTTGCCACCACCTTAACGGCAAGGATATAATCCAGAAATTCGGTGTCGAAATCCTTGTCGCCTGCCGCGACAACGGAATTTTTACCGCTTAAAATGTCAAACGCTTTCTCGTCGCAACGCAATTCTACGGGCGGCAAACCTTTTGCCGCTCTCTCTACGCACAGCCGTTCGTGCAAGAGAGGCAGAAAATCTTCGGCGATATTTTCGTGTATAAGGCACACCTCTTCGGCGTTGCATACGGACGGGCGAGAAGTTTTTGCGTTCTCGATAATGCGCAAAGCTTTCTCGATTGCCGCGCACCTATCCACGTACACGTGGCAAATCCCCGTGCCCGTTTCAATGCAGGGGACTTTTGCATTTTCCACGCAAGCCCTAATCAAGCCCGCGCCGCCGCGCGGTATCAACGCGTCTATGTATCCAACCGCCGTCATCATCTCGTTGGCGCTTTGTCGCGAAGTATCTTCCACGATATTAATAAAATCTGGGTTTAAGCCTTCCGCCTGCAACGTAGTCCGCATAATTTCTACGATGGTAAAGGAGGAGTGAAAGGCGTCTTTGCCGCCGCGCAACACGCAGACGTTGCCGCTTTTAAAGCACAGCGCGCCCGCGTCCGAGGTTACGTTCGGACGGCTTTCGTAAATGATGCCGACCACCCCGAGCGGAACACGTTTTTTGGTAACGACCAGCCCGTTTTTCAACGTCGTTTCGTCCAAAATCTTGCCGATAGGGTCGGGCAAATCCGCTACTTCGCGGATGCCCTGCGCCATGCCCGCAATACGCTTTTTATCCAAACGCAATCTGTCAATCATCACGTCGGGCAAAACGCCCGTCGCGTTTTTTACGTCCACGGTATTCGCCGTCAAAATTTTCTCTGCATTCTCTTCCAAAGCGTCCGCCATGGC
>JBGVQH010000174.1:0-2132 GCA_045127475.1 Candidatus Scatosoma sp. | reverse complement strand
ATGAAGGCTGCGGGAATTTCTTGCAGGGGTAAGGATATATTCTCTTTGCAAGGCGAAGTCTCCGTTTTGAAGATTTTGGAAAAATTCAACGGTGCGGAAACGCCCGTTCCTGAAAGAGTGCCGGCTCGTCCTCCCGTTATGTGCGCGGGGTGTCCGCATAGAGGGGTGTTTTACGTACTCAATAAATTGAAAATTACGGTAAACGGCGATATTGGTTGTTATACACTCGGCGCGGTGCCTCCTCTTAGCGCGGTGGATACCTGCATTTGCATGGGTGCGTCTGTGGGTATGGCGCACGGCTTTAAGAAAGCAACGAATGGTGCAAGTAAGAACGTTGCGGTTATTGGGGATTCTACTTTTTTACATAGCGGCGTAACGGGGTTGATAAACGCGGTGTATAATCAAAGCGGTATCACGCTTATTATTCTCGATAATTCTACGACGGGTATGACGGGGCATCAACAACACCCTGCAACGGGTAAGAATTTACTCGGTCAACCTGCGCCCATCGTTCTATTAGACGAACTTTGTAAGGCGTGTGGGGTCAAAGATTTGCAAATCGTAGACGCTTACGACGTAGCGGCGGTGGAAACAGCAATTAAAAAAGCAACGGCATCTCAGGAAGTTAGCGTGATCATCGCGCAAAGACCTTGCGTGCTTTTGAGCAAAGAAGCAAAACCCAAAGTAAAGGTAGATAATTGTCGAAATTGCGGCGTTTGTATGCGGCTTGGTTGTCCTGCAATCAGCAAGGGTAAAGACGGCATCAAAATCGATATGACGCAATGCGTCGGCTGTGAAGTCTGTGTGAACGTTTGTCCGTTCGGTTCGATTTCCAAGGCGTAAAGGAGGGGAATATGATTAATATTTTAATTGCAGGTGTGGGCGGACAAGGTACACTTCTTGCGAGTCGCGTATTTGGGAAATATGCATTGCTCTCCAATATGGATTGTAAATTGAGTGAAATTCACGGTATGAGTCAGCGTGGCGGTAGTGTAGTGACACACGTTCGCATGGGTGAAAAGATTTATTCTCCTGTGATTTGGGAAGGCGGTGCGGATATGATTATCGCATTTGAAACTTTGGAAGCGGTACGAGTGAAGCATTATTTAAAAGACGATGGGATTTTGCTCGTCAACGAAGAGGAAATTTTGCCAATGCCTTGTATTACGGGTGCGGCGGAATATCCGCAAGGGTTGAAAGAAGAACTCATAAAAGGCGCGGGACGCGTACATTTTGTAAAGGCATTAGATACGGCGATGGAAGCAGGTAGCGCGAAAGCTGCGAATATTGTCATGCTCGGCGCACTTTGCAAACTTTATGATTTTGACAAAGAAACAATGAAGGCAGCGGTAGCAGCTTGCGTACCGCAAAAATTTGTGGAACTCAATTTAAAGGCTTTTGAATTGGGTTATGAGAGAGTTTAAGGAAAAAAAAGATGCAGTATTTTCAAAAAGAATTAGAAACAATGAGTTTGGATCAGAAGAAAGTTCTTCAATCCGAACGGCTGGTAAAAATGGTCAAGTACGTGTATGAAAATCAAAAACCGTACCGTGACAAAATGGATGCGATAAAGCTGAAACCCAGCGATATCAAATCCATTGACGATATTTATAAATTGCCTTACACTGTAAAGCAAGATCTTCGCGATGCATATCAGTTTGGTATGATGGCGCGTCCGAGAAAAGATCTCGTTCGTTTGCATGCGTCTAGCGCAACAACGGGAAAATTGACGGTGGCAGGGTATACGATGAAAGACATCGACGTTTGGGCAGAATGTGCGGCGCGGTGTTTGGTAATGGCAGGCGGTGACGAGAACAGTATCGTGCACGTTGCGTATGGTTATGGGTTATTCACGGGCGGCTTGGGTATGCATTACGCCGGTGAAAAACTTGGCGCGTGCGTAGTTCCCGCTTCGGCAGGTAATACGCAAAAACAGATCCAGCTTCTCGTGGATTTTGGTGCAGATATCATTTGTTGTACGCCTTCCTACATAATCTATCTGGCGGAAGAAATGGAAAAGATGGGTTTAAAACCCGGCGTGGATATCAAATTAAAAGGCGGTGTATTTGGGGCGGAAGCTTGGTCTGAGGGCATGCGTGAAGACATTGAGAAACGTTTAGGAATCCGTGCTT
>JBGVQH010000173.1:0-5527 GCA_045127475.1 Candidatus Scatosoma sp. | reverse complement strand
TCAATCCCGCTTTTTCCACCAGCCTACCATCCCCGCCCACTACGTACGTTTGAAAAGAGCCTGCAAACACGCGCGCATTGTCGCCTTGCACACGGGAAACCTCACATTGTCCGTACGCATTATGTCCCCATGCGTACACGTTACCAAGGTTCGTTACCCCGACAAAATGCCGCGTTCCACCGTCCACGGACGTAAAATATTCGTCTGGCATTAACATAGGCAACAGGTCTTCGCCGTTTTCAAACGCGCCCGCCACCACCAAATCCTTATCGGCGGTAACGACCGCGATACACTTGCCGTCCGTTGCAATATCCAGTCCTCTTTTGCTCTGCATATACCGAGCAAAATCGGCTTGCTTCCCCTCTCGCAGACTGACCGCACCGTAAAAGACGGACTCCGTGCCCGTATCGATACTGCCGTCCGTTTTCAGCGCAACGGCGGCGGAGTTCGTAAACGCCATTTTTTGCACGTCCGAAATCGCGTAAAAGCTTTCCAGATTGCGCACGGCGTTGGTATTTCCCCAAGTGTAAACCCTGCCGTTCCTTAAAACGAGCGCGGTCGCCTGATACCCGCACGTGATTTGCAATACCTCATCCGCATGCACTCCGCCTAATAAATCGTCGTGCATGGGCAAAGAGCCGAGCACCCTTTCCGTGCCGAACTGACCGCAGCTGTTGTCCCCCCAACAGACGATTTTACCCAATTTGGTAACGGCGGCGATATGGTCCTTACCTGCACTCGCCACGACAACCCCCTCATCACGTACCGTGTCGGGGTATTTTTTAACGTTAACTTTAGTAAGTCGGTTTTTGACGTTTCCCCAAACAAAAAGTTTGCCCTCACTATTGACCCCGACCGTAAAATCGGAAAATCCGTCAATATATCTCACGTCCTTTTTCAGCGCGCGTGGCGGCGAACAAAGGGAATACCCCGGTGATATATTTTGTTGCAAAGGGTCGGTGTAGTTAATATCGAGGGATAAAAACAGCGGCGCGATAAACACGAACAAGAATAATGCAACAAGAAAAATCAGGGCGGTTACCGCACTCTTTTTACGAAAAAAAGCTTGGCGCAGCAGGCGGGACGGGCTTTCTATTTTTTCCGTTTCCGCCCCTGCGGAAAGCGCGGAAAGTTCTGCTTTTGAACCGAAAATTCCGCGCCTTATCCAGCGAAAAAAACGCTTAAACGCGGACACGGTATACCCCCAGGCACGTTTTAGAATGTTCTTTTTCGATTGCATACTCCCCCCTATTTGCCGACGCGGATACGCGGATCGACAAGCCCGTATGCCAAATCGACCAACAAATTCCCCACCAGCGCAAGCAGAATATAAAACATCTGCATCGCCAAAACGATTTCGTTATCGTTTGCGCTCAGCGCGTCAAAATAGACTTTGCCGATACCGTTGATACCAAAGATATTTTCAATCATGATTGACCCTGAAAAAATTCCAAGCAGCCAACCGATTACGAGCGCAACAATCGGGATTAGCGCGTTACGCCACGCATGCGAGCGCACTACCCGCCCTTCACGCAAACCTTTGGCGCGTGCCGTGCGGATACAGTCGAGCTTGAGCGCGTCAAGCATTGCCGCACGAACGTACCGCGTCATGCCGCCCAGCGAACAAAAGGTCATGACAATCAAAGGCAGCGCAAAATGGTACAGCTTATCCAAAAATGCCCGCCAGCCTGTATAATCCTTACCAACCGAGCTCATGCCTGACACAGGGAAAATATCCAGTTTTACGGCGAACAGCCAAATAAATAAAATCGCCGTAATAAACACGGGCATACTATACCCCACAATCGTACCGACCTGCACGGCAAAATCTCGCCTGCTGCCCTTTTTTCGGGCACAAAATATTCCCAGTGGCATGGTAATTCCAAGTGCCGCCACCGCCGCAAATACATTTAAAAACACGGTATTTTGCAAAGGCTCTTTGATGACCTGTACAACGGGTTTTCCGTACGCCACAGACGTACCGAGATTTCCTTGCAACAGACCGTTGAACGAGCCGTCGTAAAAAGAAGTCAAGCCCATCCAGCGCAAATAGCGTGTAAACAAATTGCCGTCTAACCCCAACCGCCTTTGCCAGTACAGATAGCGCTCCGCATAGACCAAATGCTTGTTGGCGGCAATTTCCTGCATTGCCATATCCGCCGCTTTATCGACGGGCAACATATTATACACCGCAAAAACCAAAAAGGAAAGTACGAGCAACACCACAAGCAAATACACAGCTCGTTTTAAAATATATTTTGCCATTCTTGTCCTCCTTTTTTACGTTCGTCGCGACATGTCCCCCGTCATTTCACCAAAAAATCCGCCTCGTCGCGTAAGAAATTCGTGCTGTAATTGTCGTATTTTTCAGGGTCAATCGTCCAAGCGAGTGATTGATCGTACGCCGCCCCCGTAAAGCCCGTTGCAAAATTCACCGCACCATAGCGCGCCCGCGTAAAACCATAGGCAGGCATTTGACAATATTCGCCGTACAGCGCCGAGTTCATGTTCCCCGACGTATAGGTGAGATACGCACCGATTTTCGCGCCTGCGTTGGGATTATTTTGCCAAGCGGTAATCAGTTGGTCGGTTACAGGGTTGGGCTGCGTGCCCATCCAGTTAATGACGAGCGGCATATAATATTCTCCGTCTATCTTGACCGTTTTATAACGATTGTCCGTAGAGGCAAACGTCAGATTGTTGTACGTCTTTTCGTACCCCGTCAGCTTTTTATACCGCACACCCCCTCGCATTTCGTCGTAGGCGCTGCCGTCTGCGTTATATATCCACCCCCCTGCAATCAGTTCTTCTTTCGCTTTATCTATGCTGTACGGATATTTATTCAATTTTAAACGGTCTTTCACCGCCAAATACGCGTCCAAGCCCGCATGGTAGGGTGCGTGTACCACGCTGCCGTATCCACCGGTGAACGTCTGTGCAAACTCGTCGCGGTCAATCGTATGCATCACAGCTCGGCGCACCTCGGCAAACTGTGTAGGTCCGAAATCGCATCGAAAAGCAAGCTTACCATATCCTGCTCTGTCATAATGGGTTTCTTTGAAACGAACGTTATCGACCACGGAAAGCGCCGCTTTCGTTTCTTCACCGCCCGTTACGCCTGCCAAAACGTCCACGCGCCCTTTCGTCAATTGGTCAAGTTGGGTTTCAGGAATAATCTTCACGTAAGATATCCGCTCGATGGTCGGCTTGCCACGGTGGTCGCCCTTATAATAGGGATTTTTGCGCAAGGTCGCAACACGAGTAGCCCCGTCGTAATGTTCCACCGCATACGGACCACTGTACGGAAAGACGCGCCCGTCCAAATTTGCAAGATTGCGCACGATAGTATCCGCCATTCTATACGCCGTTACACCGTTACGATCTGTACGCTCATAAAAACCACGTTCGATATACGCACCCTGTCCGTCGTCTTTAATTGCAAAATCCCCCAAATACAACGCCGAGGGAAGAGGCGAAAACGCTCCGTATGCGATTGCATAATAATAATCGGCATATTCCTGCTTTACTGTAACGGAAAACGTGCTTTCGTCCAACAGCCGCACGCCTGTAAAGGGCACGGGCTCACCATCGCCCGCGTATGCATTGAAATCTTCGTATCCTACCAACATCAACCCGATGGCGTCCCCGCCGCCCGCCGCCCGCATAACCTTACTACTGCCCGCAAGCAAGCCCACGAGATAGTTTTCCGCGCGGATTGGAGTGCCGTCCGAAAAGAGGAGGTCGTCCGCAATCTGTATGGTAAACGTCCGCGTTCCGTCGGGGTTTTTCACCTCTTCGTGCGAACGTAAAATATTTTCGTCCGCCCACGCGTACACCCCACCCATGTCCGTAACGACGGTGGCGTAACCGCTGGTCAGTTCTTGAATATCCAAATCGGCTGCCCCTGCCGCAGACTTGCCGAACGCAGCGTTTCGAAACGCACCTGAAAGCTCGGTAATGCTACCTAAAATCACGGAATTTCCGTCCGTTACACTCGCCCCCACAATCGCATTCGCCGCGTCCCAGTACGGCGTTGTTTTAAAATTTTCGATTTTTCCGTTATAAATATCGTAATAGCGGTTGGAATACAGCGGCACTTCGGGCACGAGGTAATTCCAGCGTTGAATAAACAGCCGCCACCACTCGTTATAGGCGTCCGTTGCCGTGGGGAAATAGGTTGTCGGACGGGCGTTATACACCATTGCCATGGATAAAAAGTCCATACCCAGCTCGTATTCTCTGCCGTCCACGCTGGCATATGCCCTGCCGTCTGCGCTCTCGCGGACAGTATCGAGAGTAACCTCTTTCCCGATTGCCGCATACACGCTGTCGTAGATTTCACGGTGTACCACGTCCGAAAGTACGTCCGCATTATTTTCCTTACGGCATGCCGTAAGCGGGAGAATGCTGAACGCCGCAACAAACACGGCAACTACTTTTTTTACATGAAAAATTTCCGTTTTTTTCTTCATATTCAATATTGTGGAACAAACGGCGGTTTTTTATCCGTTGGCGGAACGGAAAACGCTAAAAATACTTGACGAATAACCCTCGCGCGTGGTATACTTAACGTGATAGCGAAATTTTGAAAGCCACGCGTACGCTTGTACGCACGCGCGCAAGGAGATTTTATGAGCAACGATCAGCGCAAAATTGAAACCAAATGCGTACAGGGGGGCTATACCCCTGGCAACGGCGAACCCAGACAAGTGCCGATTATTCAAAGCACAACCTTTAAATATGCAACCAGCGAAGACATGGGCAAGCTGTTCGATTTGGAGGCGAGCGGATATTTCTATTCTCGTTTGCAAAACCCCACCTGCGACACCGTTGCAGCAAAGATTTGCGAACTGGAGGGCGGCAGCGCGGCAATGCTTTTATCCTCTGGACAAGCAGCAAATTTCTTTGCGATTTTTAATATCGCAACCTGCGGCGACCACGTCGTTTCCTCCTCCTCTATCTACGGCGGCACGTTCAACCTCTTTGCCGTTACCATGAAGAAAATGGGGATTGAGTTCACTTTCGTTTCCCCCGACTGTACGGCGGAAGAGCTGGAAAAGGCGTTTAAACCTAACACGAAAGCGGTGTTCGGCGAAACGATTGCAAACCCTGCTCTCACCGTTTTGGATATTGAAAAATTTGCACAGGCAGCACATAAACACGGCGTGCCTTTGATTATCGACAACACCTTTGCTACCCCTATCAACTGCCGCCCGTTTGAATTCGGCGCGGATATCGTTACGCACTCCACCACCAAGTATATGGACGGACACGGCGTTGCGGTAGGCGGTTGTATCGTGGATAGCGGCAAGTTCGATTGGCTGGCACACGCGGATAAATTCCCCGGGCTTTGCACCCCTGACGATAGCTATCACGGTATTACGTACGCCACCAAATTCGGTTTGGGCGGCGCGTTTATCACCAAGGCGACGGCGCAGCTTATGCGCGATTTTGGCAGTACACAATCCCCACAGAGCGCATTTTATCTCAACCTTGGTTTGGAAAGCCTGCACGTACGCATGGAACG
>JBGVQH010000172.1:0-3262 GCA_045127475.1 Candidatus Scatosoma sp. | reverse complement strand
ATTTTACACATACTTGCAATCGGCAACCGCTTGGTTTCGTTTTGCGAATAGATAGGTGTTTCCGTCCCAAAATCCATCACGTACGCCGATTTTCCACGCAGTTTCAAATCGTGCTCATTCTCTTTATTTTCGCTGGTTTTTGCGCAATTTTCTACTTGCGTTACACACATTTGACAGGCAGATGCTTTTATTTCGTTCTTCCATGCGTATCCACCGCATACACAACAACAAAAGGACGCCGCTGTTCCTAATAATATCCCTGCTACACCTATTTTTCTCTTCATATTTTTCTCCTTTTTTAACCATCTGCTATGTCTAGCATAATTATTATGTGTAACGTAGTTTTCCTTATTCACGCAACATTACGTCAATATCAATGCCATAACCGCGCGTGGGATCGTTTAAAAATACGTGCGTTACTGCCCCGACAAGTTTACCGTTTTGTAAAATTGGACTACCGCTCATACCCTGGACGATTCCGCCTGTTTCCGCAATTAACTGCTCGTCTGTGATTTTAATGACGTAGTTTTTATTTTCTTTGTTCCGTTTATCCACCTTTACAATCTCGATTTCGTAACGTTTCGGCTCAATTCCATTAACTGTTGAATAAATGCATGCACTCCCCGGCTGCACCTCATCAGAGCTTGCCACCGTCCGCATTAAATCGTCCATCACAAATTCTTCACTCACCTGCCCAAAAATACCGCAATTACACAGTTTTTCCGCACTACCAATCGATTTGTCCGTCAAAAACATACCGCGCAGCTCGCCCGCCTTGCCGCGCATTCCCTTGCTGACGCCAACAATACTGCATTCGTATACAGCACCCTTAGAAACCGACATTTCACGGTTATGTTCCGCTGTTACCGAGTGCCCCAAAGATCCAAATCTGCCGCTGTTTTTATCAATATAAGTTACCGTACCAATACCAGAAACGGTATCACGCACTAAAACGCCGATTTTATAACGCCCCGTATTGTTATCCATGACGGGCTGAATTTCCAAATGAACAGTGTTTTCCCCACGCTCAATCTCAAAATCCAACCGTTTTCCTTTACTTTCATTGATGACTTCATTAAGCTCTTTTATCGTTTCAACAATAATTCCGCCCACCTTATGAATATTGTCGCCAGCGCGAACCCCTGCTCTTGCTGCAGGCGCACAAAAACCGTTTTCTGTAATGACTTCGCACGTTCCAATTACTTGTGCTGCGCCCGTTTTCAAGGTAAATCCCGCCGACATACCCCCTACGTACACCGTTTTTTCCGTAGTAGACGCGGCAGACGCGCTGATTATATCTTTCGCGGAACGACCGCCGTAAAAACATACGAGCGACATTGCCGCGCTAATAACAAAAATACCTGACTTTCGCATTTTTTCCTCCGTTAAAAGGTAGTTTGCGTAAGTCAGGTTATTCTATTCTTCAATTTGCCAGCTGTTTTGTCGAAAAAATGGTTATTTTATGGAATTTTTGTATTCTTTTGCCTGTTTTAACAGTTCTTTTGCGTGTTTTACCGCATATTCGTCCGCGCCCTCACCGCCAAGCAAGCGCACGATTTCCAACGTCTTTTGCTCTTCGTCTAACGGCAAGACTTTCGTCAAGGTTTTACCCTCGTTTTCTTCCTTTTGAATAAGATATTCCGAATCGCTCATCACGGCAATCTGCGCCAAATGCGAAACCGCCAAAATCTGCGTATTTTTTGCGATTTTTGCTAACTTTTCCCCGACAACTCTCGCCGTTTTACCGCTAATACCCGCATCAATTTCGTCAAAAATATACGTACAAATTTCGTTTACCTGCGAAAGCTGGGTTTTTACTGCCAACATGAATCGGCTCATTTCCCCACCACTAATAATTTTTCCGAGCGGTTTCATAGGTTCGCCCGCGTTCGCCGAGAACAGGAAACAAATATCGTCCAAGCCGTTGGCGTTGGCGCGACGTACGTCCTCTTGGGTATATTCTTTAAAATCAATAGAAAACTGTGCGCTGGCTATATTCAGCGTTTTCAACTCCTCCGTAACCCGTTGACAGAAAGCAGCGCCGTGCTTGTGTCTTAAATCGGTCATTTCACGGCAAATTTTATAAATTTTCGATTCATTTTTAGCTTTTTCAGCTGTCAATTCCGCATATTTTCCCTCGCAATCGGACAACAACTCATACTCGTCGCTAATTGTCGCCAAATACTCGTCTATCTCTTTTTTATCTGCCCCGTATTTGCGTTTTAAAGCGCGAATTGCATCTAATCTTGCCTCCGTCTCCATCGCCTCGTTTTCGTCAAAATACAGTTCCTCACCCATGTCTGACAAGGTTGCAGCAATATCTTCCACCTCGCCTGCAACCCCCTCTAAACGGTCGCAAATTGCGGCATAAGCGTCATCTAGACGGGCAATATTCATCACGGAACGGTTGGCAATACGCAACGAATCCGACGCGCCGCCCTCACTTTCTAACGCCGCCAACCCTTCGCGCAGAGCGGAAATAATTTTTTCTAAATTGTTGATTTTATTGCGTTTTACGACAAGCTCTTCCTCTTCACCTTCTTTCATATCGACCGTTTCGATTTCGTCAATTTGAAAGCGTAAAACGTCCAAACGGCGACTACGCTCCTGTTCGTCGCCGCCTAATTTTTCGATTTGTTCTTCAATACGGCGCATTTCTTTGAGCAACGCTGCAAGCTTTTCCTTTGCCTGTACCATTTCCTCGCCGATTACGTCGTCAAGCATCTTTAATTGATTGCTTTCTTTCAGTAAAAAGAAGTGTTCGCTCTGTCCATGTACGTCCACAAGGGAATCGGTAACCCCGCGCAGCATTGTTGCGGTAACGGTATTTCCATTAATTTTAATGGCGTTTTTACCATTTTCGGAAAATTTACGCGAAATGATAATCTCGCCGTCCGAATCAATGTCCATTTCACGCAAAGCTTGTACCGCTTTCGAGGTTTCAGCTACGGAAAATTCTGCTTTGACCATACATTCCGTTTCGCCGTAGCGAATCATGGAACGATCCGCTTTCGCCCCCAAAACAAAATTGACGGAGTCAAGAATTACCGATTTCCCCGCCCCTGTTTCCCCCGAAAGGACGTTTAATCCCTCCGAAAAGGTAATATCCGCACTTTCAATTAGCGCGACGTTTTTTATGGTCAGCCTTTGCAACATATCCGTTTTATTCCTTTTCTTTCGCCTGAAAGTAAATTATTTGATAAAACTCAAAATTTTGTCCACGACCGTTTCCGCCGCAGCGTTATCCGCACACACAACCAAC
>JBGVQH010000171.1:0-4670 GCA_045127475.1 Candidatus Scatosoma sp. | reverse complement strand
TCCTGGTCATACACCGTGCCTGCAGTACTCATGGTAAGCTGCATCGCAAGGCGGTTTACCTTTACGTTATCAATTTTTCCGTCCGTCATAACAAGGTCGGCTTGATCGTTCTTGATATAACTTCTAACCAGCGCCATAAAGCCCGCCATGTTCGGCGTCGCCATAGACGTACCACTCTGTTCGCCGTAGCCCCCGGGAACAGCCGACGTAATTTCACCGCCGTGCGCCGTGATTTCGGGCTTGAGTTTTAAATCGTGCGTAGGACCCCACGAGGAGAATTCACTCATGAAAGGACCAGCCGCGTATTCTTCGCTAAGTTCAATCTTACCTACACGTCCTACCGCACCGTTCACGAGTGCTGCACCCGCGTTCATAGTAACGGATACGGCGGGAATGGGATTTTCGATTTCACCAAGATTCATACGGATAACGCCCGCGACGTTGTTGTAAACGATAACGCCCGCCGCGCCCATATCCATCGCGACCTCCACCTTCTCTTGGAAAGTAGTCTTACCACGCTGTATCAGCGCGATACGCTTGTAATTCGTCGTTCCATCTTTAAAGAGTTTCTTGATCGTCGAGGTGTAGTCGCTTGCGTGCCCTGCACCGGGAACAACGACGTATTCAAATTCATTATTGCCATATAATTTGTTAAGGTCGCCGCAGAAATCAAAGGGATTGCCGTCTATATCGCGCGATTCTTCGTAGAACACGTACGACTCCTTATCGCTACCCTTATTCGCAATCATATAATCGGCTTTTTGACCGTTGATACTTGCCACGGAGAGAGCGCCCGCAAAGGTCGAGGGCGAGCCTACCGTACCCGAATCAGGGTTGCTGGCAAGGTTCGTACCGAACACACCGCCGTAGCCTGCGCTGTAATCGTTACTTGCCGCACAAATCAAGCTGATGCCCGATTTTTCAATTCTTCTGTACACGGCGTCGAGCATTTCCCCCTCGTCGTCCCCGTCATTCGTCGTCGTAAAGCCGCAGGACGTACCCAAGGACATATTGATTACGTCAACCCCCAAGGTTACGCAATCCTCCAACGCCGCAACAATATCTTCTGCCACCGCGCCACCCAAATCAGGGTCGTCCAAATCATCCGTAAATACTTTACAGATAACCAGCTGGCTATCGGGGACTACGCCCTTGAACGTTTCTGAAATCGGATTGCCGTCCTTGTCGGTATACCCCGACGTATCGTAACCACCAATAATACCCGCTACGTGCGTACCGTGGTTGGAGTACGAGGGATATACGTCGGGATCGTCGTCCGCATAGTCGTATGCAAAGGGCACTTTCTCGCTAACGTATACTTCGTTGACGTTCAGCGAACCCGAGCGTTTTTCCGCCTCCAACTCTATCGCGCCGTTGAGCTTATCCGCTACGTACTGTTGCGACCAAGCCACGTCCACGTTTTCACTTTCAAAGCCTTGGAATGCATTGTGCGTATAATCTAATCCCGTATCCAAAACGGCAACTACCGTACCTTCGCCGTACTGCTTGGCAAATTCCGACGAATCGTAAATACCCGTTTTATATACGTCCGTTTCGTTGGTAACTACACCCGAACCGACCGCGTAATTTTCCACCGTCTTGGGCTCTGCGTACGCCGTCGT
Organism: Candidatus Scatosoma sp.; assembly: GCA_045127475.1. Lineage (GTDB taxonomy): Bacteria > Bacillota > Clostridia > Christensenellales > Borkfalkiaceae > Scatosoma. The sequence continues at coordinate 3,048 of JBGVQH010000171.1, read as the reverse complement.
GATGACCGCACTTTTTACCCCCGACATTTCCTTGATATCCTTTACGTACTTGGTATCTACCTCGATTGCCACCGCATTGATAACCGTGTCGTACTCCCTTTCCAAAGTATAGGGAATGCCCTTTTTAGAAAGAGCACGCAAAAATTCGGACTGTTCGTTTGCAATATCAATCGCCGCCATCTTTCCTGCAAAGGACTGTACGTAATCGCTAACCGTTTCTCCCTTAGCGCAATCCGCCAAAGGTTTGCCCGACAACGTAACCATGACCGTACGAGTTTCGTACTTGGGCGCAACGTCCTCCGCACGCAAAACGCTGTCGTTGAAATTTTCCTCCACGAGCTTGGACGTGTCGAACTGCCCCGTTACGTTTTTGATTTTTACGTTGGAATCGGTTTCCGTAGTCGTAGCTGCCGCCGCGGCGCTTGCCGTCGCATCGTTTTTCCACAGCCTTAAACCATATTCCACCGCCAACGAAGACGCCATCATTAAAGACAACGTCGCGCAAGCTATCCGCTTTACTGATTTCTTCATATAGCCTCCTGAGTTTTCACTCTATGTTTATCGGTAAGTAAGGGGGTACGGCAATCGCTGTTGGTAGCGATTTGCACAATGACCCTATTTTCCAGTCTATCTTATTTTATACCGAAACACAAGTTTTGTCAAGGCTTTTTTCCCTATGATATAAATCGCTTTTATTTTTTTTTGTGAAATTTTGGTGAGAAGATAATTCCCGAAGATATTTTCCGACGAAAGAAAAAATATTAAAAGAGGGCATAAAAAAGTTTGACTTTTAAAAATCTATTTGCTATAATGGTTGCGTTTATCGAGCAACCGAAATAAATATCGAGGCGTAGCGCAGCTGGTAGCGCGTTGCGTTCGGGACGCAAAGGTCGTGGGTTCGAATCCCGTCGCCTCGACCAAAACAGCCGTATCACCATTGGTGGTACGGCTGTTTTCGATTCTACGCTTTGCGACGGGATTCTAGGGTGAGAGCCGTTTTGAACAGCAAACGCTTTGCCTTACGCAAGTCGGATTATGAAAAACTTGACGGCAAAGGACGACGTTGATAACGTCGGAGCGGAGCGCGCCGCTAAAGGCGCAAATCCCGTCGCCTCGACCAAAAAATGCAGGAATTTGCTTGAATTTCCTGCATTTTTTATTTCAATTCTCATAATTTATTGCGAAGTTTTCAAATTTGGAATATATACTTTTTGCAAAGGAATCATCACTTTGTAGCAATCACTTAATCCATCGTAATATTTCAGAATAAGCTCTACAAGTTCCGTTCCGTTAATCCCTCTAATTATAGGAGTATTACGCAAATAATTTTGAGCATTCTTCGTATAATTAGCAAGCGTTACAAAAAGCCCATAATCTCCTTCTCTCATTGCCCCCTTCAAGGATTGTATAGTACTTTCTTTTATATCATCAACCCCGCTTTTCACTTGAACTAATATTCTCGGCGGAAGCTCATCCTTATAAGCAGTAATATCTATCCCCCTATCACCACCATGAGGCGATAAAGTAGTACGATAACCCATAGCACGTAAAAGGTCTGCAACAAACCCCTCTAAATCATAGCCTTTAAGATTTCGGCTTAATTCTTTCAATATGTAATCCTTTGTCCCCTCAATAATATCCTGGGTCGTTTTCTCTACCGTCTCGACATCATCAGTCACAATTTCAACTTTTTTCTCGCTTTTTGTAAGGGCTGATAAGTATTCATCCGCATAATTTTTCAGCGAGAAAAATGTCATTGCTGAGCCTACCTCATACAAAGCCCCCTGCGAAAAGGCTGTACGAGGAAAATGTTTTAACCATTTAACTTTTCTTGTTTGTACATATTGAGCTTCATCCGCTGAGTATTGATAATCACCTTCAATTACGCCAATATTAATTTGTCTATTAATTTTGGACGGAAAAACAACATAATCCCCTATTTTTACTTCATGCACAAAACGATATAACATGCCTGCACTGTTTGCAATCGCTTGCATTTTAGCTTCTGGATATACAGACGTATATTTTTTCTTAAACGATTCTCTATCTGGTGCAATTTCACTGAGATTTCCCATAGGCTTCCATCCAATTGCTATCAAGTTCCTATTCAGAAACATATAATCATCCATTGTATGGATGCCCCACACTCTTTTTTCTTCCATTGTTCCATCTCCTTATTATCTATCGTATTATTTACATCCAATTTTATTTATTATAACATACCCTTCCATCTTTTTCAATAGGAAATAGTACTTTCCTTGACTTTTTTTCAATTTCTCTTTTCTTTGTTTACAGCGTATCAAAATTTGAGGGGTGACCGAGCTGGTCACCCCTTGTCTTTTATTATCATCCCGATAAATTGGAATTTGTCATTTATAATATTTATCTATACCACCGTATCCGACGATTATTTTCCCTTCACGAGTCTTTTTTATAAAACTTTCGAGGCGTTTTTTGAACTCGTCGGGACGTTTTCTTGCCGCATCTATATAGGCAACGCGAATGCGTTTATATGGCTCGGATAATTTCACATAGTTTTTCCACGCAACCATATCTGATTTTATGGCATCAAGTATATCGCTTGGGAAGATGTAAGGGGCGCGAATGATGGGCAACACGGCTTCTCTCACACTTGGGTGGATCATACCGCGCTCGTCAAGCCAGATCAGCCGTTCAATATTCGGTCGGGAATAAGGACTGCCTTTCTTTCTCGGGGTGAAGCGTTGCGCACGATGAGTAGGATCAATATGCTTAATCGTACTGTCGATCCAGCCGAAGCAAAGTGCTTCTTCTACTGCATCGTTGTAGGAAAGCGCCTTATCACCCGATTCCTTCATCGGAAAAACAAACCAAATCTCACTTTCCGTTTCAAAGTGATCGGCAAGCCATTCGCGCCATGCTTCTCGTTCACTTGTATAAAATACCTTCATTTTCACCCCTGCAAATTCTTATTTATCGATGAATTTATTATATCATATTTCTATGAACTTTTCAACCGATTCGTAAGTAAAGGTGATTGAACTATTCACATTTTTATGATATAATATC
>JBGVQH010000170.1:0-18573 GCA_045127475.1 Candidatus Scatosoma sp. | reverse complement strand
CGCGGCCGCGAGGGATAATGGACACCTCGTGCACAGGGTCGCAATGATCGCAAAGGCAAGCCAAAATCGCGTGCCCCGCCTCGTGATATGCCGTACAGCGTTTGTCCGATTCGGTAACAACGCGGCTCTTTTTCTGCGGTCCCATCAAGACTTTGTTGATACCATCGTAAAGCTCGATATTCCCGATAGTGCGCTTGTTTTTACGCGCTGCTAAAATGGCAGCCTCGTTCAAAAGGTTGGCAAGCTCCGCACCCGAGAACCCTGCCGTGATACGTGCCACCGTCTTAAAGTTCACGTCCTCCGCCATCGGCTTGTTGCGCGCATGCACCTTCAAAATTTCTTCACGCCCCTTTACGTCGGGCAGATTTACCTGAATTTGTCTATCAAAACGGCCGGGACGGAGCAACGCGGGGTCGAGAATGTCGGCACGGTTCGTCGCCGCCATAATGATAACCCCTTCGCTCTCTTCAAAACCGTCCATCTGTACAAGAATTTGGTTCAAGGTTTGTTCACGCTCGTCATGACCGCCGCCAAGCCCTGCGCCTCTGCGACGACCAACGGCGTCGATTTCGTCAATGAAAATGATACAAGGCTTGTTTTTATGCGCCATATCAAACAGGTCGCGCACACGCTTTGCCCCCACACCGACGTACATTTCTACGAAATCTGAACCCGAAACCGAGAAGAACGGCACGCCCGCCTCGCCTGCAACCGCCTTGGCAAACAACGTTTTACCCGTACCCGGAGGGCCTACCAGCAATACGCCCGAGGGAATTCTTGCGCCAAGGTTGGAAAAACGCTTGGGCGCTTTCAAAAATTCTACGATTTCTTGGAGTTCTTCCTTTTCTTCTTCCGCGCCTGCAACGTCCGAGAACCGCACGCGAAGATTGCTTTGCACGTGCGCCTTGTTTTTGCCAATATTCATCGCGGCATTGTTTGCACCCGATGCACTGCGCATAATCAACCAGAAAATCAGGGCAACTACGCCAATACCCAAAATAGGCAACAGGCTCGACCAAATACTGCCCGCATTGGGGTCTTTAAAGGAAATCGCAATCCCTTGATAATTTACGATGTTGAAATCTTCGCAGAATTTACTAAAATCCACGTAGTTGTACAGACTAGGCGCGCCCTCGGCAACAATCGTTTTGCCGTTCGCCAGCGTCGCCTCCCATACGTAACCGTCCAAATACAAGCTCTTAACTTCCCCTTTCTGCAACTTTTCCAGAATTGTGGTGAAGTTTACCTTTTCATCACCAAATACGTCGGACAATAAAATCCCAATTAGTACCGCTACCACAATAGCGATAATCACCCAAATCCATACTTTTGTTTTCTTTCTCAAAGTATTTACACTCCTTACCGTCGCCAAAAAGCGCGCCTTTTGTTTCCGTTTACATAAAGTTTACGCGAAAAATGCCACCGCGATACCTTTTTTGCGATTGTTTTGCAATTTTTAGCACCGTGAAAAGTTTCACGGCAGTATTATTTTACCACAAGCCTTTTTCTTTTTCAAGCATTTCTGCGGCAATTTATAAACATTTAACAAATGTTCACAAACTTTACACAAAAAGAAAACACAACGAAAAACAAGAAACCCTTGGTTTTCACCAAGGGCATTATCTTCATATTCAATTTTAAGGCGTATCGTCTTTATCTTTTCGCCTGTTTTTGCAAACCATACGTTGCGTGCCGACTAAATGCAGCTGTTCTTATCAGGCTACTTTCTTATTTTACGCCCTCGGTATGTTGGTTCATTGGACTGTTACCTTCCTTTCTCTTCTTTGTTAAAGTACCTTTCGTAGCGATAAGTCATCTTACCGTACCTCCTTTAACTTTTTTCACGTTCTCTTTTCCGAGTCCCAACGCTTTTAACGTCGGCTATCCCCGTACGTCGGAGTGTCCTTCTTTTCCGTATTTTTCATAGTGTCCTCCTTTTGTTTTCAAAATTTCTTTTTCTCACAAAGTCTTGGCACTTAGTTACTCGTTTTTAGGCTTTTGCCTCCAAATGGGAAGGAATCATCGCTTTTCGTACCCTCCTTTTTCTTATTTCTTCGTCGTATCCCTACGACCCCTGCGCCGAACTTTCGGCAAAACACTACTTGTGCATTGGTGTATTCTCCGTTTGTTTTTGAAAGTTCCAAACATTTTTTGTTTGTTTCTTTCTTTTTGTACCTTTATTATAGCAGATATTTTACGTTTGTCAAGGGGTTTTTTAAAAAAAGTTTGCAATTTTTTAAAATTTTTTTTCCACACCGATTTTTTACAGAGTTTTTATGGCTATGCAATAAACGGAACGCCTGTTCTCCCGCGCAAAACGAAAAACGCCGCGCTTGGCGACGTTTTGCGCTTATTCTTCTATTTTTTTGGCAAACTGCCGTAATAGAGCAGGGTCGCGCAGCAGCACGCCGCCCCCCAACACAGTGGCAAATTGCGGTTCTTCGCAAACGCGCTGCCGCATACCAAGGCTCGCGCCGATATACTGCGGCACGTACGGAATTTTCATCACGCCGCCCGACAAATACACGCCGTTGCGATTGACAATCGCCGCCACTTCAGCGGGCAGAATCCGCAAAATCTCCACAGCGTATTCCATAATTTTATTCACGTACGCGCGTATACAATCGGTGAGGTCGCCTGCCTGCACGGATGCCGCCGACGGTTTGTAGGTTTCCAAGGAGCTCCCCTCAGCCACCACCGTACCCAGCGCACTAGGCGAAAGGGACCCGATTTCATTTTTAATTTTTTCCGCCGTTAAAGCCCCGATAAGCAGCTTGTTGTTGTTCGCAATTTTGGAAATGATATTTGCGTCCATATTATTGCCGCCGACGTTCATGGAAATCCCAGCGATAATCCCGTCCGCCGACACCACCGCCGCATTCGACACGCCGCCGCCAATATCCAAACAGAACACGGGGTCCGCGTCGGTAAGCACCGCCCCCGCGCCTAACGCCGCAAGATAGGGCTGTTCCACAAACCATACCTTTTTCAAGCCGCACTCTTCCACAAGATTGACGTAGCCCGACAACGTGCGCTCGGAAACGCCGCAAGGCACGGAAAAAAGCACCTGCGCCCGCCTGAGCGCCGCCGCCTTAATTCCAATGCGGGATAAAAATTCCTTTAACATCACCACGGCAAGGCGCATGTTGACGATTTCCCCCTCGTATACGGGATACACGATGGTCGTGCGCTCCGCCGTTTTGCCAATTAAATTTTTGGCGTCCTTGCCGATTGCCTTTACCGTTTCTTCGCCGCCTACAACCGCCACGCAGGACGGCTCGGCAAGCACCACGCCGCTGTTCGTATCCGCGCGGTAAATTTTCGTCATGGACGACCCCAAATCAATCGCAAGTTTAATCATGTCCAGCTCCGTTCCACCTTTTTCATCATTTTTTCCACAAGCTCTAAGGGAAAGCCCACCACGTTGGTATAGCTCCCCTTTATTTTTTTAACCAAGCCGCCGTCTTGAATCCCGTACGCACCCGCCTTATCCATCGGCGAGCCATCCTTGATGTATGTCCAAATCCACTCGTCCGATAGCTCGTTAAAATACACGTCCGTCTTATCTACCTTAGTATAAACGCGGTAATTCCCCTCTTGTGCGAGGTGAAAACTGACTCCCGTGTAGACAGAGTGCTTATTCCCCGACAGCATTTTCAGCATACGGAACGCGTCCTCTTCGTCGCGCGGTTTCCCCAAGGCAACCCCCTTGTACGCCACGACCGTATCCGAGCCGATCACGACCTTACCCGCGTTTTCGGGGCGTTTCGCCACCTCTTCCGCCTTCATACTCGCTAAATCATATACGAGGCTTTTTGCAGAGGAATACCCCAAAAAATCCTCGTTCGCCTGCGACGGAATAATTTCAAAGTGGTCAATCAAGTCTGCCAACAATGCCTTACGCCGCGGAGAGGCGCTTGCTAAAATCCATTCCATACCAACCTACCTATACCACACGCACTATGAAAGGAGCCGCTCCCGTTTGAGCGGCTCTTTTGTTACTTTTACAAAATTTCGAGATTTTTACGGAACGCCTTTTTGAATTCGGGATTCGCCGCCTCGGCGTCGCGAATTTCAAGCGCTGCGTCGCCCGCAACGATGGTCTTCATAATCACCGAATCCCCCAGCACGTCGCAGTTCAAACCCGTTACCATACCGCAATGCGTGCGGTCCAAGCTCTCCGCTATGCGGAGCAGAACGCCCAGTTTTTTCACCGCGTCCAAATCCTCTTCTGTAACGATATCCTTATATTTTTGCCATTCAATCAGAGGCACGTCCTCGTGATTATGACAGCCTGCCACAAACGCTGCCAACACGATTTCACGGTGTGTTGCGCCGTAAATGGACGAATTTAAAATGGTATACCAGCTATGTTTTGCATGCCCGTAATACTTCATTTTCATACCGCAATCGTGCAGACTCGCCGCGATTTTCAGCACTTTGAGATACTGACGAGAGAATTTGTGCAACACACGGAGCTGCTTAAACAGCTGCACGGACAAAAGCATTACGTGCTCCACGTGCTTAGGGTCGCACTCGTAATATTTCACCAAACGGTCGAGCGAATACGCCAAAACGTCCGAGATGGGCTTTTCCACCGTAATCGGCAGGGCTTGATTGACCATAATCCCTTCGCGAAGTCCGCAACCGCTGATGGTAAAGTTTTCCACGTTCATATAATCTACAAAGGATTTTACGATTGCCATTGCCGCGGGCATAATATCCGCGCGCGCAGGCGACAACCCCTTGATTTTTTTACGCTTGTCCACCTCTAACGCCTTGAGCATATCGTAAATACCCGTAAAATCTTCGGTGGCAAGCTTATAATTATGCGCCATATCCAAAGGATATTTTCTGACCAGCTTGCTGATTTTGAACAGATTTCTAAACGAACCGCCCACCCCAATCATCTGCGTTTCGGGGTCGACCTCTTTCAACCAAGGCAGTTTTTTCAGCTGCTCGGTGAAAAATTCTTCCACGTGTGCCGCCGCCTCTTGAGGGGTGGCGTCGCTTGCAAACAAATCGGTAAGGGTTACCGCGCCAAAGGGCAGGTTTGCATACCCCAACACGTTTCTGCGATTGTAATAAATAATCTTCGTGCTCCCACCGCCGATTTCCAAAATCAAGCCCTTGGGAATATCCATCGAATTGATTACGCCGCGATATACTAAGAGTGCCTCTTCCTCTTCAGAAAGCACGCGGATACTGATATTGCAGCTCACCTGAATTTCGTCTAAAAACGAGCGTTGATTTTTCGCCCGACGAACCGCCGCAGTGCCCACCGCAATAATTTTTTCGACGCCGCGTGCGTCGCAAAGCTTTTTAAACATTTTCAGCGTTTTAATCGTTTCCGCAATACGCTGGGGCTTCAAGAACCCATCACGATCCATATCCTGACCAAGACGAACGCTTTCTTTCAATTCGTCCACCACGACGTAGTGCCCATCCGTGAACATATCCACGATTAAAAGGCGCGCCGTATTCGAACCCAAATCAATAATACCGATCTTTTCCACTTCTACTACCTCTGTCTCCTATCCGCCACTCCTTGGCGCTTTTCTGTGTATTTCTCCGCTTTTCCTTTACCTTATCGGGAATTTTTACACCTCCGCAACCACGTTGCGCCCGCCCTTTTTCTAGGCGATTTTATACACGGCGTATCCCATTTTGAATTTCCCATAGTTTAACACATAAAACCCGTTTTGTAAATACCCTTTTGAAAAATTTTTCTTGCTTTTTGGCAATTTTTTTCATTTTGGATAATTTACGGCAATTTTTTCGTGCATTTTGACAACAAGAACTTCGCGCGGGGGCGTATACGCGCATGGCGCATACATTATTTATACAAATATGCCTTTTTTTATACCGTTTCTTCACACGTTTTCCCCTATATTTCGTCCCCGCAAAAAAAAGAGCGCTGCTATGCGCCCTTTTTTACGTTTTATTCCGTTAAAAATTCCGTTAATTTTTCAAAGTTTTCAAAGATATATTTCGGCTTTGCCTCCGCAAGCTCCCCCTCCGCGGCATACCCCACGGCAAGCAACGCGCAATCCACACCCTGCTCCTGTGCCCCCTCGGCGTCGTGCTTACGGTCGCCAATCATCAAGCATTCCCTTTTTGTCGCACCAAGCTGGCGTATTGCCTCTGCTATCACCGACGCTTTCGTGGGAAAGCTGCCGTCAAAGCCACACCCAACTTGCACCGTAAAATATTCCGCAAATCCCAACTTTTCCGCAATCCTGTCGGCATAGGCTTTTGGTTTAGAGGTCGCCATCGCCAAGACGTACCCTGCCCCCTTCAAAACCTTTAACGCTTCCAATGCCCCATCAATCGGCGTGCAAAGAAATAAGCCGTCTACACCGTACCATGCACGATATTTCGCCGTCGCCTCGTGCGCGTCCTTTTCGTTCATGCCGAAAAAATTAGAAAAGGAATACACCAAGGACGGCCCGATACATTGCCGCAAATATTCGTCCGTCGGCTCGTCCGTCCTGCCCATTTCCTTCAACGCGTGCCGTATGCCCGCAAAAATGCCTGGGTGCGAATGCACCAACGTCCCGTCTAAATCAAATAACAAATACCGATACTTTTTCATACCGACAGTATACCACTTAAAAACGCATTTGTCAAGCCGTCCTTGTCGTTAAAGCACGGTAAAACCCTACAAACGAAAGCCCGATTAAAAACGCCCCAAACGCACGCTTTAAAAAAGCGGCAGGCAAAGCTACGGCAAGCGTTGTACCCAGCGCGGAGAAAAGCAGAGCAGGCAAAATCACCCAACCCACGCCTTTCGTCTGCAACAATCCGTTGTCTGCGTGCATTTTCAACGCACCGATACTCATGGGCAGAAAGGAAAAAAGGTTGGCGCTCTGCGCAATTTTTTGCCCCACCCCTCCGACAAGCACAAGCAAAGGAATGGTAACCGTGCCGCCGCCCATCCCCATTCCCGCAGGAATACCTCCGATAAAGCCTAATAACAGATAAAGATAAAAGCTCATATGTAGAACGATAACTTTCACCAACGGTGCAATTTATGTTCATCAAAACAATTCACGTGCGTAGCACAATTCATTGCTCATCGCGACACGTCCCCCCACCTTTAACGGAAAAAGCACAAAAACACCCCCGCCAAAAGCTGTAAAAACGCAAAGGTCAAATTGACCGCCCTCGTCGGCAATTTCCCAAGTAGTTTCGCCCCCAGCAAGCCCCCTGCCGTTACCCCAAGCGCCGTGGGAATCAGCACCGAAAAATCATATACTCCTTTCACCGCATACAGCAAAAAAGAAAGCAGCGACACGGGCAAAATTACCAAAATCGCCGTCGCGTGCGCCCGCTTTTCGTCTAAGCCCGTTTTGACAAGCATAGGCACGGCAATCATGCCCCCTCCGCCGCCGAAAATACTATTCGCCGCGCCCACCACACCGCCGCAAGCAACCCACCGCATTTTCTCTCTTTTTTGCCCTGCCATTCTTATCCCCTCCCCTTTTCACCTCAGTATCGGCAAATTTTTTTCAAATTATCAAACTTTTTCTTGCAATTCACGCCGTAAACGCTTGCCAAGCACGGATTTTTGTATTAAAATAATATAGTGCATTGTGCGCGCATACGCGCATGAGCACGACAAAGAAGAAAATCAAAACCAAAAGGTGGTTATATGAAAGATTCTACCCAAAACCGCAAGAAGAAAATTCTTGCTCTGTTCTTATCGGCTATGATGGCGGTTTCCGTCGCGTCTTTGGCGGCGTGCAAAAACGACGGCACGACCTCCTCGGAAAGTTCTTCCGAAAAAACGGAAACGGAAACGACGGTTACCGATAAAGGCCCTATTAAAAACGCAGGTTTCGAGGTTTTTGATACCAACGACGGTAAAAACGTAATCGGTATGACCGTTTCTAACTGGTCCAAATCCCTCTATGCAACCAGCACGCCCAGTACGCCTTCTTCGCAAGCAGACAGCGGTATTATTGATACCAGCGACAACGCTTGGTACAACCTTACCGGCTCGTATTACGTAAAAAACGGCGACGCTGCGGACGTTGCAGCGGCGGACAAGCTGATTGAAGCACTTTCCGAGGCAGACGCCACCGCAAAATGGGGCGATTTCACCACGCGCGACAAGCTGAAATATTACGAAGTTTGGAAAGACAAAAACAAGGACGGCAAAATCTCGGAAGATTTTGAAAAATACGAAAGCTTTAACGGCGGTTCGTTGGCTCTGGTGGACGTTCCCGACACGGCAAACCCCGGCACGCACCACGCCGCAGCCGACAAAGCCGAAGAGTCTTTCAGTGATTACAACGTCCTGATGATTCACAATAAAAACCCTAAGAGCGACGACGGCGAAAAGGTTACGCAGTCCATCGGCTCTGCACAGAAATACACTTCGTCCTCCACGGTTACCGTAGCGGCAGGCGCGGCGGCGGAAATTTCCGTTTGGGTAAAAACGCAAGATTTGATGTGTTCCAGCTCGGACGGTACAGCGCAAGAGGCAGTTGACAAAGGCGCATACATCAGCCTTGCACAGACCGTCGGCGGGACGACGATGCCCGCTTACGAGGTCAAGAACATCAACACCGAATACATGGGTCTGGAAGATACGAACGGCTGGAAACAGTACACCTTCTACGTAAAAGGCTCTTCGTATGCAAGCACGACGCTTACCCTTACCCTCGGTCTTGGTCAAGGCACGTCCGAAAGCCGTATGGAACTTGTCAACGGTTACGCATTCTTCGACGACGTTACCTGCAACGTATTTTCAGAGGAACTGTTCGAAGAAAAAATTGCCAACGCAAATACGGGTAACAACGTCGTAAACGCAACGAAATTTGAAGACCCTAAAGCTTTGAAAACGATTGACGTTTCCAAAGAATTCTACACCAACGCGTACGCAGATGCAGAAAAGAACGGCTACGTAGCGGGTAAAGGGTACGACGTATTCCCTATCGATTTCTACGGTGAATTCAGCCCCGTTAAAAACGTTTTAGCGAACGTGAACGCTTACGCAACGAAGAGCGAAGAGGGCTATACCTCGATGTCGGGCACAGAAAACGGCAACGTAACGATGTCTACCCTTGAGGGTGGCAGAAACGGCACGGCAGACGTAATCAAAGTGTTTGATAGCGTTGCAGCAATCGGCAACTATACGCCTGACAGCGGCGATGCATACGGCGCGGATAAAAAGAAATTCATGGACGGCGTATACGACAAATACCTCAAGGATTTGGCGTATCCTGCTGCAAACGAACAAGTGCTCCTGATGCTGAGTGCACGCGGCGTTGCATACACGGCAAAATCCGATTATAATTTCTCGTTCGACGCAGATACGCAGTATATGGCAGTATCTTTCTTTGTAAGAACGTCGGATATGAGTGGCTTCACGGGCGCAGGCATTACCCTGATTGACGGTAAACACAAAACCTCTTTCGATGCAATCGACACCACGAATATCACTCCCGTAAATATCGGTATCAAGGATACGGACGGGTATCAGGAAGACATCTACGACGGTTGGCAGAAATGTATTTTCTTCGTGAAGAACGACTCTGGTATCGATAACGCGTCGTTTAAGTTGCAGTTCAACTTCGGTCCTACGGTTATCGACGAATCGTCGTCGATTAAATCCTTCCAGCCCGGTTTTGCGGCGTTCACCAACTTTGAAGTGCTGACGCTGAGCGAAGAAGAATATGCAAGTGCAACCGCAGACACCTACACCAAGCTCGTTACCGTAACGGGTGAAACGGACGTAACGGCAGCAGGTAACGCGGGCTTCGATACGGCAGGCAACAAGTCCTCCACGCACACAGATATTAAAGACGGTATCGCTTTGGCGCAGAATTATAAAGGCGTTTACAGCAACAGCGACTACGTTACCGGTAAATTCGGCGCAAATACGGCGTACAACACCAACGTTAACGCAGGTCTTGTCAACAGAAAATATTTCGTTGGCTCGGAAGACGAGGCGGGCTATTACGACGCAGCTTCTAGCGCAGCTTGGATGGCAGGCATTAAGCAAATCGCACAGACGAATAACGCAAGCGTAGACGTCAACAATGCAGCCGACGTTTGGAGCGCAGCGTTCGGCAATGCTACTCAGCCCCTGTTCATCTGGAATGACGGCGCGGACGCAACGAATTCCTACGGTTTTATCGGCAAGAGCACGTCGATTGCAGCAAATGCCACGACGGCAACGGCAATCTCTATGCGCGTAAAGGTTGGCAGCACGGACGCAAACGCGGCAGCTCCCAAGGCACACATCTATTTGATTGACACCAGCGAAGACAATTCGACGAGCACCCTTTCGATCGGCGCGCAGACCACGTACTGGTACGACGAAAAGGGCAACGTATACGCGGGCGATCCTACGGAAGAAAAATACGCAGCACTCCTGTTGCAGGATAATGGCTTGTATATCGCAAACGCCAAGTGGAGCGGTTACGATAAAGACACGATGGCTGGCATCTACTACGCAAACCTCAACGCGTACACCGACGTAGATACGAACGGCAACAAATTGGTGGCGGCAAACGGCGGCGTACACAGCTACGTAGCAAAATCCGATTACGTGAAGATGCCCGACGGCACAAAACGTGCAATCGCTTTCTATCATAAAGACGGCGCGTACTACGCAGACAAGGCTTACGACGTACCCGTTTCCGATTTCTCGACAATCAACCTTGCACCCCGTACGAACGCGGCAGACAGCAAAGCGTTACACGCAGAAGTGTCCGCTACGGACGATTGGGTAACGGTTACCTTCTATATCAAGACAGGCACGACGGCGAAGAACTACCGCTTGGAAATTTGGAGCGGCGACAGAGACGGCAATCCCAATGCGGCAGGCACGTACGTTATGGTCGACGGCAACCCCTCGGCAGCAAATAACGCTGACACGCAATACAACAACCTGCTCAGCCTGTACGAGGACGACGAAACGGTTGAGCAGTACAAGAGTGTATTCTCTTACTTCGACACCGACAAGTTCCTTCGTTACAACAAGGATCTTGATACGGAAGGCGTTGGTAACTTGTACCAAAAGAACTACAATGCAACGACACAGGAAGAGGCTGTATTCTATCTGTACGCGGGCGCGAAGAACGAAAACCAGAGTTTCCTTGTAAATTATGCAACACAAGACCAAGTGGTTGTGGCGGCAGAAAGCGACAAGGACGATACGACGCCTGATAACAGCGAAAACGACAACGCAGCGGCAAGCAGCGGCGCAGATCCTTTCCTGTTGGCAAGCTCTATCGCAATCGCAGTCGTTCTGCTGTTCGCAATCGCAAGCATCATCTTCCGCAAGGTTTGGAAGAAAGCGCGCAAGAATTTGGCAACAAAGAAACCTTCTAAGAAATCCAAAGCAAAACGCGTAAAGACCGCAACGGTCAAAGCGGAAGAACCGAAAGAAGAAATCGACGAGGATAGCCCTTACAACGATTAATCTTTCCTGTCCTAAAAACAACAATCCCCCGTGAACGTATTCCGTTCACGGGGGATTTTTCCGCAAAAAAGCTCCCCGTCTTAGGGGGAGCTTTTATCCTTATCCAACCTTTCTCAATCCTTTCGGCAGATGATTTTTCACCGTTCCGCCTACAGCCTTACCAAGCCCCAGCGGATACCCGTCAATGCACACCAAACACCAACCGTTGGGCAAATCGCAATCTATCGTTTCACCGCGCAGATATTTTTCTACGCGCACGTCCTCCGCCGACAGGTCGAGCACGTTTTTACATTCCGTTGCTCTTGCGCACATAGCTAAGGCATGCGACGGTTCAAAGCGTCCGTTTTTCACTTCGCCCAAACGCACACCTACGCGCAATACCTGCAAGCCTTTCCAATCGAACACGTCCTCGGGCAATTCGTATAAAACGCCGTCCTTTTCATATAATCGGAAAGCAAACCTCTCTTTGAAAAAGGTCTTTTCAAAATCCCGATAGGCACGCTCTCCCGACCCCGTTACGCTTGTTTTGGCAGATTTTACACGACAATCCCACTCGCCCACACGCGCAATCTTTTCAAACAAAGCGGCAAAATGCCCCTCGCCGTCCACTCTGTGTGGATACAGCTTTTCCTGTTGGATAAGCCGCATTTCAGGGTGCGCCGCTAAAAAGGCAGAAACCTGCCCCTCGTCCTCTTCAACCGCAAACGTGCAGGTGGAATACACCAAACGCCCGCCAACGGCAAGCATTTCCGCTGCACAATCCAAAATCTCTTTTTGCCGCGCCGCGCAGAGCGCAACGTTTTCTTCGCTCCATTCAGAAAGCGCCTCTTCCGCATTTTTACGGAACATACCCTCGCCCGAACAGGGCGCGTCCACCATAATTTTATCAAAATACCCCGCAAAACGCTTGGCAAGCGCCTGTGGATACTCGTTGGTAACGACGGCATTTTTAATCCCCAGCCGTTCGACGTTTTGGGATAAAATCTTTGCACGGGACGAAATCGGTTCGTTTAAAACGATTACGCCCTTTCCGTCCATTTTGCAGGCAAGCTGTGTGCCTTTTCCACCGGGCGCAGAACAAAGGTCGAGCACCTTTTCCCCTGCCTGTACCTTTAAAAGGGGCGCTGCGCACATGGCAGACGGCTCTTGGCTGTATATAACGCCCGCAAAATGATAAGGGCTTGCCCCCACCTTTTCCGCGCTTGTATAATACCCGTTTTCTTCCCACGCAACAACCGCGCCGAGAAAGGGCAAAACCGTCTTCATCGCGGTTACGTCCCCCCGCAAAGGGTTCAAACGCACCCCTTTAAAAGGGAATTTTTCATAACAGGCGAAAAAGGCTTCCCATTCATTTTCGGGAAGCTGTTTTTTCATGTTTTCAATAAATTTTGTGGGTAAATCGTACATATCGAACCCCCTATCCGCGGTTATTCCTTTTGCAGATATTCCTCAAATTGTTCAGGCGTAAAAATCCGCGCCCTTGCCTGCGCCGATTTCAAACGCTGACCGCCCTCGTTTTCGTAGCATACGTACACGTCGCACTCTTCCGCGCGCGTCGTAAAAAACGCCGCCTGCGCAAACGCCGCCGAAAGCAATCGCTTTGCCACGGGCAGGTCAATTTCTAACGGGTGGGAAAAACAAACACTCTTGTTTTTCAACTTGCCGTCTTTGGCACGTTTCCTCTTTTCCCTATCCGCAAACACGTGAAACTGCGCCTTTCGCTTTTCCCGCTCTTCCTTTCTCTTCTCTTGCTCCTGCTTATAGGCAAGCTGCGCCGCCGAGCTTGTCTGCTCGATTTCGTAATTTTCAATACGCCCCAGCTTGATTTGATATTTTTCAATCAACGCAGGGAAAGAACAGTTTTCCGCCCTGCACATTGCCTCGGCAACCTTCATGGTCGCATACGCGTCGTCCACCGCACGGTGCGCCGTAAATTCCACGCCCAATTCTTGGGCAATCGAGCCCAACCCAAACTGCCGCGAAAATTCGCCGATACGGTTCATATACACGAATTGCGTGTCCGCAAAATCAAACGCAAACGAGCGCAATTCAAACCGCTTGCTTTCAAAATTGAGATATTTTACGTCGTTCATCGTGGCATGTCCTGCGACCAACGTATTTTTATCTTCCAACAACGCGTAAATCTTATCCGCCTTTTCTAAAAAGGTAGGGTATTTTTTAAAATCGGAATACTCGTACGGCAAAACCAGCCCCTGCGTACCCTTGCGGTCAGTCAAATGAAATCCGCCCTGCGGGTTGATTAAAATATCTTCCTTTTCCAAAATATTAAATTGTTCGTCCGTCAAACAGTACCCAAACGCGCAAATTTTTGCCACGAATTTAGACACTACCGAACATTCGATATCAAAAAACAGATATTTCATACCGCCGCCGTTATCCTTATTCCTTTCTTGGAAAAGACCGCAAATTTCTTGCGGTCCTTTTCGTCATTTTTTTATTTCATCGCGTACCGTGTACGCCCAAACGCCTTATTTGGTGGGCACAATCACGGACTTGCCTCCCATATAAGGGCGCAACGCCTCGGGAATCGTAACGCTGCCGTCCGCCTGCAAATGGTTTTCCACAAACGCAATCAACATTCTGGGCGGCGCAACCACCGTGTTGTTAAGGGTGTGCGCCAATTTCGTCTTGCCATCGTCGTCCTTATAGCGAATGGACAAACGGCGCGCCTGCGCGTCCGTCAAGTTCGAACACGAACCCACTTCAAAATATTTCTTCTGACGGGGACTCCAAGCCTCGACATCACAGCTCTTGTTCTTCAAATCGGCAAGGTCGCCCGTGCAGCAGCCAAGCTGACGAACGGGAATATCCAAAGAGCGGAACAATTCCACCGTATAGCTCCACAGCTTTTCATACCACTGTGCGCTTTCCTCAGGACGGCAAACGACAATCATTTCCTGCTTTTCAAACTGGTGAATGCGGTAGATACCGCGTTCTTCGATACCGTGTGCGCCCTTTTCCTTTCTAAAGCAAGGGGAATAGCTGGTCAAGGTCAACGGCAATTTTTTACCGTCTATAATCTGCCCCATAAATCTACCGATCATCGAATGTTCACTCGTGCCGATAAGGTACAAATCCTCACCCTCAATCTTGTACATCATGTTTTCCATTTCGTCAAAGCTCATAACGCCCGACACCACGTCGCCGTGGATCATGTACGGGGGGATAACGTAGGTAAAGCCCTTGTCAATCATGAAATCACGCGCATAAGTCAAAACAGCCGAGTGCAAACGCGCAATATCGCCCGTCAAATAATAGAACCCCTGCCCGGAGGTACGGCGCGCAGAATCCACGTCGATACCGTCCAGCTTTTCCAAAATATCCAGATGATAGGGCACTTCAAAATCGGGCACGGTCGGCTCGCCAAAGCGTTGCAATTCAACGTTTTCGCTGTCGTCTTTGCCTACGGGCACGTCGTCCGCCACAATGTTGGGGATACTCATCATCACCTTTTTCAGCGCCGCGTCAACCTCTTCGCCTTCCTTTTCGATGGCAACCAGTCTATCCGCGTCCGCTTTTACCTGCGCCTTAACCTGTTCCGCCTCGTCGCGTTTGCCCTCTTTCATCAGCATACCAACCTGTTTGGACAGCGTATTGCGCGCCGCACGCAGAGCGTCACCCTCTGCAATCAGCGCACGACGTTTTGCGTCCAGCTCCAACGCCTGTTCCACCAAAGGCAGCTTATGGTCTTGGAATTTTTTGCGGATATTTTCTTTTACAAGTTCCGGATTCGTACGGATAAGATTGATGTCAATCATATTTTCACCTCGGATAAATTTCGCTTCGTTTACGTTTGCGGCGGGCGCGTAACCCCTGCCGCTCGTCTTTTTCTTACAACATTATACAACTTTTCCCCCGCAAAAGCAATTAAATCAAAAGCCTACCGCCAAATTCTTGTGAAATTTTCCTAAAAAACTTGTATTTTGCTTTGCGATATGGTATAATAAATTTATCTTATCCTTTCACGGAGTGAAAAATATGAAAAAACGGAACGAAAATACGGTGGACGAGGGCGTAAGGACGGAAACGCACGCGGAAAAACCGCACGGAAAAAAAGTTTCCTTCTTCACGAGAATCTTCCACAAAAAAGCACTCGCGGAAAGCGAGGCGGAAGAAAAATTTTTCAACGTCGAGCACTTTGCCGTCAATGAAAAGGACGGTCTGTCCCCCGAACAGGTGGACGAGCGTATCGCACAAGGCTTGGTAAACGCCACGACAAAGAAATATTCCAAAACCTATAAGAGCATTTTTATCGGCAACATTTGCACGTTCTTCAACCTGCTGTGTTTGCTGTGTGCGGTGGCGTTGCTGCTTGCGCGCGCGCCGATTAACCAGTACCTGTTCGTCGTCATTTTCCTTTGCAATATCTTTGTGAGTATTTTCCAAGAAATCCGTGCAAAGCGCAAAATCGACAGGCTGTGCATCCTATCCTCCCCGACGGCTAAGGTCGTGCGTGGCGGTATCAAAATGGATATCCCCGTCGAACAGCTGGTTGTGGACGACGTAATTTTGCTGACCGCAGGTCAACAAGTTCCTGCCGACTGTGTTACAATCGGCGGCACGGCGGAGCTGAACGAATCCCTGCTGACAGGCGAATCCGTTCCCATTAAAAAAGGTATCGACGACGAATTATTTGCAGGCTCGTTCGTGGCGAGCGGTCAGGTCGCGGCACGCGTAGAAAAAATCGGCGAATACACCTACATAAGCAAGCTGACGGCAAAGGCGAAAAAGTACAAACGCCCCAACTCGGAAATTATGAACTCGATAAGCTTGTTTATCAAGGTAATCGGTCTTTTGATTGTCCCCGTAGCAATCCTGATGTTCTTTAACAACCTTAGAAACAACCCCGACTACAGCAGTTGGGCGGCAATCAAAGAGGCAGGCGGCTTTTTCAAAGCCTTGGCAAGCAAGGGCGGAACGGGCGAAATGCTCAGCACCGCCATTCAAAAGACGGTTGCCGTAATTATCGGTATGATTCCGTCGGGCTTGCTGTTGCTTACCACGATTGCGCTCTCCGTCGGCATTATCCGCTTGGCACGGTATAACACGTTGGTACAGGATATGTATTCCCTCGAAATGCTGGCGCGCGTCAACGTACTCTGTCTGGATAAGACGGGTACGATTACCGACGGCAGAATGAAAGTCAGCGATTGCATTTTGCTCAGCGCCCCCAGCAACGAATATGGGGTAGAGGACGTTATCGGCTCTATGCTCGCCTCTCTGCCCGACAACAACCAAACGAATATTGCACTGTACGACAGATTCGGGCACTCAGCGAAGTTACAACCTCTAACCATGATGCCCTTCTCGTCGGCAAGAAAGCTGTCGGCAGTTACTTTCTTAGACGAGGGAACGTTCATTATGGGCGCACCTGAATTCGTCTTAAAGCCCATGCCTGCCCGCATTGAAAAGCTCGTCAAGCAATACGCGCAAATGGGCTTGCGCGTGCTAGTATTAGCGCACGCGCCTGGGCAAATCCAAAACGACAAGCTCCCGTCGGGCATCAAACCGATTGCGGTAATCACGCTGTCGGACAATATCCGTCCCGACGCGATTGAAACGATTAAATGGTTCAAACAAAACGACGTTGCGGTCAAGGTCATTTCGGGCGATAACCCCGTAACCGTAGCCGAGGTAGCCCGTCGAGCGGGTATCCCCAACGCCGCACAGTTTATTTCCCTTGAGGGACTGTCGGATATCGACGTGGAAAACGCTGCCAACGAATATACCGTCTTTGGCAGAGTTACCCCCGAACAAAAGGCAATCTTAATCCGCTCGATTAAAAAAGCGGGTAATACCGTTGCCATGACGGGGGACGGGGTAAATGATATTCTTGCCATGAAAGAGGCGGATTGCGCCGTGTCCGTAGCCTCGGGCAGCGAAGCGGCAAGAAACGTGTCCAACTTGGTTTTACAAGACAATAATTTCGGCTCTATGCCCAAGATTGTAAACGAGGGCAGACGAGTTATCAATAACATTAAGAGCTCGTCCGCGCTGTACATTATGAAAACGTTGCTCACGCTGATTTTGGCAACGGTATGTATTTGCGTCAAGCAGGAATACTTCTTTGAAACGAGCAATATGCTTATGTTTGAAATGTTTATCAGCGCATTGCCGTCCTTCGTTATGTCGTTGCAACCGAATACCGCGCGCGTTAAGGGTAAATTTATCCCCTACGTACTAAGCCGCGCCTTACCGGGTGCTCTCACTATGGGGATAGCCATTATGACGCTGTATATATTAAGCCGTACCCCCTTGGTCAACGATTTTATGCTGACCAACGAACCGGGACAACCCTATTATCAGGCAATGATGATGATTGTTTTAACTTTCTCAGGTTTGGTAATGCTGTATAGAATTTGTCAACCGTTTAATTTGCTCCGCGGAATCCTCTTTATCGTATCCACGGGCTTGTGCTTAGCGGTACTTTTGATTAAGCCGATTGGCGACGCGCTGGTGCTTGAAAACTGGGCAACGCTCGATTTTACCCTGTCGCAGATTTTGATTGTTTTCATTATCATACAGGCAAGCTTCCCAATTTCTGGTTTCTTAATCCGTGCGTTCGATATGATTAATATCGCGGAAGAAAACCCCGAAGAAGAGCGTTAATACAAGCAATAAAAACAAAAACGGGCGTTGTTTTTCAACGCTCGTTTTTTTCGTTCGTTTCGACACGTCCCCGCCCATTTTCTGTATAAACACCGTTTTTCAGGAACGCAAATTGTGTCTATCACGCATAATTTGCGCAATTTCAAAAAGTAGTTCAAGGTCTGTCGGCGGCAAATCTTTGGTCATCTCTAAAAAGAATTCTTGCCATGCACAACGTTCTTGGGGCAAATCAAGCTTCTGCACCGTAAGACTCAGCCCCAACGCCTCGCAAATCTGTAAAATCCGCGACAGGCTTATGTGCACTCTTCCACGTTCAAACCCCGATAAAGATACCACGTTAACGCCGATTTTTTGTGCTACCGCCTTTTGCGTTATTTTCTGTGACTTTCTTGCCTTCACAATAGCGTTTAAAAGTTCTTTTTCCGTCATGGTTCACCTCCTTGCCCATATTGTACTACATGTATTGCGTGTAAATCAAGCATAATAACATGCGTTCCGTGTAAAAT
>JBGVQH010000169.1:0-2857 GCA_045127475.1 Candidatus Scatosoma sp. | reverse complement strand
CTACTCCACAATTACTTCGTAGAAGAGTGACGGCAATTTTGCCGAATCATAAGCTGTATGATTTGCGAACAACCTTTTACACACGCTGTGATGAATATGGTGTCGCCGGCCCCGCAAGAGATGAATTTGTAGGACACTCCGCTGGAGCGTTGACAAATGCTTACCGCGACTTGTCCAACGAATACCTTTTGCGCGAGGGCAGAAAATTAAACGATTGGCAATGATTTTATTCGCCAAATCGTTCGCCAAACCACCCATAAAACGTAAATTTGCATAGCATATTTATGCAGAAATTCAAAAAAATAGGGCATTTATGCATACTTTTTTGCATAAATGCCCTATTTTGGTTGAGGCGACGGGACTTGAATCCGAACCGCGAATGCTGAACCCCTTTATTTTCAAAGGGTTTCGCGTTATGCAATGTCAATTACGCCCCAAAACATTAATACTTTTTTGAATGTCACCAATCCTTATAAAAATCATCCCGCGGAGGGGCAAAACGCCCCTCCGTTTTTATGTTTATCTTATGCCGCTATCGCATTTGCGTTAATCTGGTCAATGACAGTTTTGATTCCCCACCAAACTGAAATATCCCTAAACACCTCTACAATACTTCCTCTATCCGTAAAGGGAGCTTCTTGCAGGACGGATAAATCTTTCATCATGCCATTGTGGATAATATATTCCACAATTTGGTTGACGAAATAAATTTGGTTTGCATCAAGATTAACATCATTCAAATATTTAGCGAAAGCTGCTTTAGCCGTAGCCATATCAAGACCAACGATTTCGCGCACCAATTCACCAAGCGGCTTTTTGCCATATTCCGCCTCATATTCAGTTTTGCTACCAACCTCACCCCACAAGATTCGTTCTAACGCTTGCACGTCATCCGTAGTCAAGGGAACGTTTCTCTTTAATTTCGCAATTACTGCTTGGTCTTGGTGTTGACGAATATAAAACTCTGCTTTTGCTTTATAATTTTGAAGATCGTCGTTTTCAAGTTCCGATTCTTTCCACTCCACAGATAGAATTTCATCGTCAAAATTCGTGATGTATTTCACGCCTGTTCTTGGTATATATTTCATTAAATCACGAAGATTTTCGCGAATACGCTCAAACTCGTTAATCCCCGCATTTTCCAAATAATTCGTATGCAAAATACAATCTATAAACTCGGATTGCACCATGATTTCGGGAATATTTGCCACGCTCGCAATTCCACTTACTTTTTTAAGCAAATCCGTACGAGCGCGTGCATATTTCTTCCCCGCAAGATAAGCAAGTTCAATAGCGTACATTAGTGCGTCAAAACGCACCGCCGATGCCTCATCCTCGTCGGGAATAATAAGCGGAGCAAGCTCCTCTGCCATCAAAAGCGTATCTTCGTACGTTAATGCATTATAATTATCGGGGTTGGAATATTGCTCCACGTACCGCAAATGTTGACGAACGGCAAAGTTTTCCTTGTTGAGTTCCTGCACCTTGCAAACCATCTCGTCAACAAGTTTTTCACGGAAAGCAATCAACTCCGTTGTTTGATAAACCAGATCTTGTAGTTTAAATGCAATTTGTGCTTTCAAACGGAAAATTGCACCCTGCAAGGCAATTTGATTAGCGGTAGGTCGGCCCTGATTCATTCGGAAAAACTCAAAATTTCCGCAAAAATCAAAGATATAGAATTTATCCTTATCCTTACCATCCATTAATCCATCGCATCGACGTGTTCCGCGCCCAATCATTTGCCAGAATTTCGCCTTACTCATCACCTTTTTGAAGAATACGAGATTGAGCACTTCAGGCACGTCGATACCCGTATCAAGCATATCGACGGAAATGGCGATTTGCGGTAATTTTTTCGGGTCGGAAAACTCATCAATTGCACTTTGCGCATAGGTCATATAATTGTCGATAACCTTGGTATATCCAGGCAAGTGCGGATATTCTTTCCCGAAGATTTCGTGGATTTTCTCTGCGTGTTCGTGATTTTTCGCGAAAATAATCGTTTTACCGAGCGTTTCTCCGTAATCAATCCGAAGTCCGTCATTCATCAAAATATGCAATACTTGGCGAATGGTATCTTCGTTAAACACCCACTCATTCAGCGCAGACGACGCAATGCTTTCAGGCAGTTCGCCGTTTTCGTTTTCAAAGGTATTTTCGTATTCTTCTTTATCTTCGTCAGACAAATCGTCGTAAACAATCCCCTGTTCGATAAATTTCAATCTGCTTTCCACGGACGTAAAATCCACCAAATACCCGTCGGTGACCGCCTGTGCAAGCTCGTACCCGTACGTAGGAACTTTATTTTCCAACTCAAAAATCTCGTACGTATTCTTATCGATTTCGTCCTTGGGCGTAGCGGTCAGCCCCACCAACGGCGAGTCAAAATAATTGAAAATATCTCTATATTTGTTATAGATCGAACGATGCGCCTCGTCCACGATTACAAGGTCGAAATGCCCGCAAGTAAACAGCTTTTTCTCATACTCATCCTTCACGGTGTCAATGCAGTTCATCATCGTTTGATAGGTCGAAAACACACAACGCGCGTCAAGATTTTCTCTGTCTTCGCAGAGATTGCTCACCGACAAATCAGGCAACAAATTGACAAAGGCGCGCTTGGCTTGCAATACAAGCGAATTTCTATCGGCAAGGAACAAAATATTCTTCGCCCACCCGTGTTCGAGCAAAACCTTGCAAAGAGCAATAACAGTTCTTGTTTTGCCCGATCCCGTTGCCATAACGAGGAGTGCCTTGCGGCGATTCTTCTTGTCAAATGCCTCGCACACCGCCTTGATCGCGCCCTCCTGATAATAACGTCCGGCAATCGCCTTGTTCACCATCACGTTCTTGA
>JBGVQH010000168.1:0-3397 GCA_045127475.1 Candidatus Scatosoma sp. | reverse complement strand
CGATATATACTGTGCCGAACGCCTTGACGTCTTGAGGGGAATCGGTAAACGTTTTTACTTTCAATTCCCCGCGAATCCCTTGCGGTTTCAATACTTCGCCTATCACCAAACGGTCCATTTTTTCGCTCCTTGAAAAATGCCAAAAAAAAGGCTTGTTGAAAAGCCTTTTTGGTTGGTTTTCTGGTACGTCTACAAGATTTATAAACGGCGGAGATGCAAGCAGTTCAAGGCGGCGCAAGGGCGCGTACAAATAGTACGTAACCGCGCGCCAACGCTGAAATGCGCTGCGTATACGCCGTTTACTCCGCGTCGACGGCGTCGCCGCCGCGTTCACGAATCTCAATCACGTACCGCTTACTGCTTGCAGGGGTTGCCAAGCGTACAATCGTACGCATTGCCTTTGCAATTTTACCCTGTTTGCCGATCACCTTGCCCATGTCCGAGGGGGAAAGGACAACCGTTACCTCGATTACGCGGTCTTTTTCTTCCACTACGTATTCGACGTTTTCCTTATCCTCTGCGAACTGGCCAACGATGTATTTGATTAAATCAAGCATAGTTTGCCTCCTACTTCTCGGTTAAAAGCCGTAATTATTTGTTCGACTTTTTACCTTTCGTCTTGGACGGGCTAAGCTTTTCGCTCTTTTCAACAACACCCGCTTTTACAAGCAAGTTCTTAACCGTTTCGGTGGGCTGAACGCCTTTTGCCAACCAATCTTTTGCAAGGTCTGCCTTAACGTCGAGTTCAACGGGATCGCAGGTAGGTCTGTAATGACCAACGCAGTCAATGTATTCGCCCGTTGCAGCCTTTCTGCTGTCAACAACTACGATACGGTAGATAGGGTTCTTCTTGTCGCCCATTCTCAAAAGTCTCATTTTTACCATGATAAATACCTCCAAAGTATCTTAAAATTTTTTCTTTTTTTATTTCAATCGGCTTGCGCCTCTTGTTTTTCTTTTGTTAGAAAGGAAGTTTAAATTTGCCTTTGCCGCCTTTAAGCTGTTTCATCAGCATTTTCGTCTGTTCAAACTGCTTTAACAGCTGATTAATCTCTTGCACGCTCGTACCCGAGCCTGCCGCAATACGGCGTTTTCTTTTGCTGTCGATAATCGCGGGATTGTCGCGTTCCTGCTTGGTCATGGAAAGGATAATCGCTTTCGTCCGTTCCATTTTCCGTTCGTCCACGTCCCCCTCGTTCACCTTCAATTTGCCTGCCCCAGGGAGCATGGAAAGCATTGCTTGCGCACCGCCCATCTTTTTCATCATCGCAAACTGTTCCAAATAATCGGTGAGCGTAAAGGTATTTGCCAGCATTTTTTGCTGCATCTTTTTCGCATCTTCTTCGGTGATGGCTTGCTGCGCTTTTTCAATCAACGACAGCACGTCGCCCATACCCAAAATTCTCGACGCCATACGGTCGGGATAGAACGGTTCTAAATCCGCCGCCTTTTCTCCCACGCCGATAAATTTGATAGGTTTGCCCGTTACCGCTTTAATCGAAAGACACGCACCGCCGCGGGTGTCGCCGTCCAGTTTGGTTAAAATCACGCCCGTTACGTCCAAGCGAGAATTGAACGTTTCGGCAACGTTTACCGCCTCTTGCCCCGTCATCGCGTCAACAACGAGCAACGTTTCGGTTACGTCCACTTCCTTTTTGATATTTTCCAACTCCTGCATCAACGTATCGTCGATTTGCAAGCGTCCTGCCGTGTCCAAAATCACCGTGTCGTAGTTCATAGAGCGTGCGTGCTCTATTGCCTGTTTTGCCGTTTTTACGGGGTTTTGCGTGCCCTTTTCAAACACCTCTACCTGCACGTTTTTGCCCACGACCTGCAGCTGCGTAATCGCCGCGGGACGGTATACGTCGCCCGCCACGAGCAAAGGACGTTTTCCCTGTTTTTTCAGGTGCAAAGCTAGCTTTCCGCAAAGCGTCGTTTTACCCGCACCCTGCAAACCGCACATCATAATCACGGTCGGCAAACGGGGGGACACCTCTAATTTGGCGTTTTTCGAGCCCATCAGCTCGATCAATTCTTCGTTGACAATCTTAATAACCTGCTGCGCAGGATTCAGCGAGGCTAAAATTTCCTGCCCCACCGCTTTTTCGGAAACCTCTGCGATAAACTGTTTCGCCACGCGCAAATTGACGTCCGCTTCCAAAAGCGCAACGCGCACCTCGCGCATTGCCGTACGGATTTCCAATTCCGTCAACTTGCCCCGCTTGGTCAGCTTGGAAAATATATGATTTAAGCGTTCCGCTAATCCACCGAATAATGCCATATTGCCCTCTTTTTAACCGTTTACGCCCTTTTGCAAAGCGTCAATCTGCGCCTGCATTTCCTCTACCATACGCGCAAAGCCAAGCTTTTCTTCGTACTTTTCCAACTGCTTGCGGCATTTTTGCAAACAATCGGATACGCTTTGTCGGGATACCCCCTTTTGTTCGGCAATTTCCCCTAAGGACAGGTCGAAATTAAAATACAGATCGGAAATCTCCCTCTGCGTTGCCGTCAGGAGCGGCGAGTACAAATCCAAAAGTCGCAAAAATTGCAAATCGTCCTTCATTTTGCGCCCCCTTTCGTACTTTCCGTAAGCCATTATACACGATAAAAACAAACCTGTCAAGCATTTTTACTTGACAGGTCATAACTTTTTTTATTTTTATCGCGCAAATTGTAAAATATCCACCAAAATCGCAAATCCAAACAGGAAAATCAAGCCTGCAAAATTGATAATCGCCTCCACTTTGCGGTTGACGGGCTTTTTGCGTATCCACTCGATAATGCAGAAAATGACTTTGCAGCCGTCCAAGGCAGGCACGGGCAAAAGGTTGAATACCGCCAAATTGACCCCGATAAACGCCGCTATCGACAGGAAGTTTTGCACGCCGCTTGCCGCAACTTCGGAGGTAAGCTTAATCGTCGTAGCAGGGCCGCCCACAGCGTTAATCCCTAATTTCCCTGTCAAAAGCTCGCCCAAGGAGCGCAAAATCGTACCGCCGATTTTAAAGGAATATGCAAACGAATGTCCGATTGTCCCAAAAAATCCGCTCTTCACGTCCGTGGGAATTAAACTGATTACTAATCTCTCCCCGTCCGCATCTACCGTCCCTTGAGGATACACCAAATTAAGAGCATAGAAAATAGAGTTGGTGTCCGACATACTCTTAGGGTTGCAATCGGCTGCAATCGTTACGTCTACGACCTGCTTTTTGCCATCTCGTATGACCAAAACGCCCACCGTATCCCCTTTCTTTTTACCATCCAAAGCAGACATATAATCGGTAAAGAGATACAAATCCTTGCCGTTGATTTCCAAGATAACGTCGCCCGTTTGCAAGCCGCTGTTGTATACGTCCCACGCCGCTTGGCTTGCGCCCTCAATCGGTTTTTGCTT
>JBGVQH010000167.1:0-9125 GCA_045127475.1 Candidatus Scatosoma sp. | reverse complement strand
ATCGTGTGTACGATTACGGCAGAAAGGATAAAAACGGGAACGAGCGCGAATTGCACGTGGACAAAGCGTTGAAAGTAACCTGTCTTGAAAAATATGAATATAGTCCGCTTGCCATTCCGACGGCGCAGGGCGAGCTGTTGGGGCTTAGCCGTTATTTCACGACGACGGCGGTTTGCGTTTCGGGCGAAAAGAAAATTTTTGCCGATAAGAACACTTTTAAATGCGTAATGTGCGTAGGCGGACAGGGTAAAATCGACGGAAAGGACGTAAGTCTTGGCGATAGCTGGTTTGTGCCTGCGGGCTGTGGCGAAGTCCTTTTGCAGGGGGATATGCAGTTAATTGTTGCGGAGGTTAGAAAATACTACGTGGGTATCGATCTTGGTGGTACGTTTATCAAGGGTGGTATCGTGGACGATTTGGGTAATATTATCTACGAGGATAAAGTCCCCACCGAGAGTAATAAGGGCGCGGAAAAGGTCGCGGAAAATATAGCGGCGCTTGTGGCAAAGCTGTTGAAAAAAGTAGGGCTTGGTGTGGACGACGTAGAGGGAATCGGTATGGGTGTTCCCGGTATGATTGACAGCAAAAACGGCAACGTTATTTATTCGAACAACTTGGCTTGGAAAGATTTTGATATCGGACCGAAAGTATCTAAGTTGACGGGTTTGAAAGTAAAGATTGCCAACGACGCCAACGTAGCGGCTCTTGGCGAGGTGAAATTCGGCGCAGCGAAAGGGTATGACAGTGCGATTTTGTTAACACTCGGTACGGGTGTTGGCGGTGGTATCGTCGTGGACGGCGTATTGATTGAGGGGAATAAATCGGCGGGCGCGGAGCTTGGGCATTCGGTAATCGTAGCAGGGGGCGAACAATGCACCTGCGGCAGAAAGGGGTGTTTGGAGGCATACGCGTCGGCAACGGCGATTATTCGTGATACCAAGCGCGCGATGCAGGCGGATAAAAACAGTAAAATGTGGGGAATCGGCTCGCTGGAGAACGTAACGGGCAAGACGGCGTTTGATTATAAGGATATTGACGGGGCGGCAAAATCGGTCGTGAATGGATATATTGAAAAACTTGCCTGTGGTATTACGAACTTTGCAAATATATTCCGTCCCGAAGTGGTGATTTTGGGCGGCGGCGTGTGTGCGCAAGGCGATGCGTTGGTAAAGCCCTTGCAGGCACTTTTAGATAAAGAGCTGTTCGCTGGGACGTTAGGTCCGCAAGTGCCCATCGTGATTGCGCAGCTTGGTAACT
Source organism: Candidatus Scatosoma sp. (assembly GCA_045127475.1). Classification (GTDB taxonomy): domain Bacteria; phylum Bacillota; class Clostridia; order Christensenellales; family Borkfalkiaceae; genus Scatosoma. The sequence continues at coordinate 7,868 of JBGVQH010000167.1, read as the reverse complement.
TGGCTGGGCTTTTGGGCGGCGCGGCATTATTAATGGAATAAAGTTTTGTGCAAGCGGCGCGATTTTGATTGCACCGCTTGCGTATGTAAAAAAAGCCGAGAAAACTTTTTGATAAAACTTAAAAAAGAGCATAAAAACAGTTGACAAATTTTTGAAAAAATTCTATACTATATAAGCACTTTGCCGATGGGCGATTGTCCAAAGCGAAGAAAATAGCATAAATGCACTGTTAGCTCAACTGGATAGAGCGTCGGTCTACGGAACCGAAGGCTAGGAGTTCGAACCTCTTACGGTGCACCAGGAAAACGGATTATGGTATGCGCCATAATCCGTTTTTCATTTTTTGTGAGGATATCCAAATGGGGAAAATATTAAAAAAAATTTATAAAAGTACATATTTTCACCTGATCGTTTGTGCGGGGTTGGCGACGATAGCGGCATTGCTGTTGTTGCCTTTTGTGCAATCAGAACGTCAATCTGGGCACGATATCAAATATCATCTTGGCGTAATCCGATCGCTGTCGGCGGCGTGGGAAAACGGGAATTTCTTTGGTAAGACCATGGAACTAATCGGCGGTGATTATGGGTACGGTACGGGGATTTTTTATTCTACAGTGCCAGCAAGTATTTGCGTCGTGTTTATGAAAGGTTTTCACATGCCCGTTATCGGTGCGTTGTATTTGGAAATACTTTTGCTCTTTATAGGGGCGGCTATCACCGTTTATTTCTTTTTATACCGTGTATTTCACGAAAAGATTTTGGCGCTGATAGGGGGCGCAATGTATCTGATTTATCCCTATTTTTTGTGGGATATATACGTGCGCTTTGCGTATACAGAGATTCTTTTAATGCTGGCAATCCCCTTGATTGTTTGGGGTGTATTTGAACTGTTATATCGACAAAATTCGCGTGCGTTTTTGCCGCTGTTTATTATCGGGTACGTCTTGGCGATTCTTTCGCACTTGACAATGACGTTGTATTTGACGTTGTTTATCGTTCTGTGGCTTTTAATGGAGTATAAGCGTACCTTCAAAAAGAAAAACCTGTTTTGTTTTGGGATAGCCGCTATCGTCGTTTTACTGATTACGGCTAGTTATTCTTTGCCGATGCTAATCAATTACGGTGTAACGGCGACGGATACGATGAGTAAAACGCCCGAGCAAATGTATGTGAATACGAAAAAATATTTCACCGAAGAAATTTTGATGTGGGATTACAAATTTGTTTTGGCGGTTGCGTTCTCGTACACCGTTTGGTATTGGTTCTTTGCAAAAGGCAAACGTACGGTAGGGAAGAGGGTTGTGTTGGTGGAATCGCTCCTCGTTGTGCTCCTCTTTACACACTATTTCCCTTGGGATAAAATGCCGAATGCTTTACGCATGATACAATACACCTTCCGCGTGCTGTTGCTTGGCGGAGTGTTGACGTCCTTACAGGCGTGTATTTTAATCAAAGAAATTTTCTTTGCGCTGCCGCAAACGTGCAGGGAGACGAAACAATCTTACCTTTCGATAAAAAATCAGGAAAAATTAAAAGATGTAGACGTATTGAATGAAACGCCCAGGTTGGCAAAATTCCTTCGTCGGCAAGCGGTAGTTATCAAGAAAAATCTTTTTAAATGGATACCGTGCGTGGGGCTTTGTGTGGGGATTGCCTTTTGTAGCGCAATGGCTGTGCCGCACAATCAAGAGATGTTTGCAGCGTACGATAATGCCGCGCAACACGCCGACGTTGCCATAGACGAGCTGACGGGGCGTAGCGAATTTTACGGTTTGGGTGCGGGAAAACACGGGGATTATTTTCCGTTACAATGTCGTTGGGAATACGTTTCTACTCGGTTACAAGACGACTTGATAGCAAAGAGTAATATGAACGTGTCAGAAATTGCAAATTATCGGGCATTGAAACAGGTGTCTTTTATCGTGAAAAATTCACAAGAGCCTCTATACGCGGTATTGAACGTGCCGTATGCGGTCTTTGAAGGTGTTGAAGTGTATCGTTTCCGTACTAGCACCAGCAATAGAACCTTGGATATCAAAGCGAAAAGTTATAACGACGGCAATCAGGTTTACCTTGATGCGTTGCAAGACGGCAACGAGAGTAAAATTATTCTTTCTTATAAAAATGCGCCGCTCTTTGAGGAGTATCTTGCAAAAACGGCGTTTGGCGTGTTGACGTTGGAGGGGGACGTGGCTGCAACGAATTTGCGCAAGAAACACGCAGGGAAGTATTCGCTAGAAGTTACGGCAGGCGAAAACGGGGGGATTTTGGAGCTCCCGTCCTATTATTATAAAGGATATACGCTGACCTTGCAAAGGGTGGACGGTAGTAAAATTGTGTTGGCGGATAGGCACGGCAGAAACGGATTTTTAGAGGTGGAAATTCAAGAGAGTGGCACGCTGTACGTGGAATTTTCCGCACCCTATCTTACGGTGGCAAAGGCTTTGTCGTGGACAGGCGTTGTTTTGTTCGTTGGAGTTTTGGGCTGGGTGATTTTTTATAAAGAAAAGCGCGAGGAGACCCAAGCGGGGAAGAACAAAACGAAATGAACGTAGGCATAGATTATAAAAGCCTGTATCTCTAACGAGGTACGGGCTGATTTAATAAAAAGGGAATTTTTTGTAAAGGAAAGAGGAAACAGCGCTTGTTTTTTCGGCGCGTTTATGTTATACTGAAAGAAAGGATAGTATACACCTTTTAAACAGCCGTAAGAAAAGAACGGGTATGGGAAGAAATGAAAAAAATAGAAAAAAATTTTTATAAAACTACATATTTTCATTTGACCATTTTTTTGTTATTGGCAGCGATTGCGATGCTGGAATTTTTGCCCTTTGTATGTAGCAATATTCAATCGGGACATGATTTAAAATACCATTTCGGTGTGATTCGTGCATTATCGGTTGCCTGGGATAAAGAGAACTTTTTTGGGGAATTAATGGAGCTGATTGGCGGTGATTACGGTTATGGTACGGGGCTGTTCTATTCTACGATTCCCTCAGGGTTTTGCGTTGTTTTAATGAAAACGTTGCATCTCTCTATGATTGGCGGTATATACGTAGAGATGGTATTGCTGTTTTCGGGCAGCGGAATGATTGTTTATTGTTTCTTTCGTCGCGTAGTTCAAGATAATCGCATTGCGGCGCTCGGGAGTATGGTATACGTAATATTTCCCTATTTCCTGTGGGACGTATACGTGCGTTTTGCCTTTTCGGAAGTCTTTTTGATGGCAACGCTGCCTATGATTGTGTGGGGCGTATACGAGCTTTTATATCGGGATAATCCTGCGGCATTCTTTGCTCTGTTTATAAGCGGGTACGCGCTGTCGATACTGCTGCATTTTACAATGACTGTGTACGTTACCTTGTTTCTGGCGGTTTGGCTAGCGATAGCTTATAAGAAAGTATGCACGAAGAAGAACCTATTTTGCTTTGGTATATCGACGTGTGCCGTGGTGTTAATTTCGGCGTCGTATCTTGTACCGATGCTTTCTAATTATATGGTTACGCAAACGGAAACCATGACTAGAAGTTCGAAAACGCTTTGGAAAAACAGCTTTCGTGGTTTTGGGGATTTTTATTTATTGACGGGTTTTTTATACGTTGTGTTGGTGGGTGTATTATTTGCCTTGCAATACGTGCACACGCCCAAAGAAAAACGTAGTAAGGGTAGATTGATACTTGCCGTTTTGTCGGGATTGTTGATTGTTATGTATTCCCCGATTTTTCCGTGGTATGCGTTGCCCAAGATAATGGGAATGATACAATATCCGTTTCGACTGATGCTTATCGGGGGGATTTTGACCTCTTTACAGGTGGCTATACTTGTTAAGGAGAAAAATTTTCAACGTCAATCGATAGAGCCCGAGGTTGAGTCGATAAGCAGTGATGTAAAAATATGCGGTTGCAAATCCGAAAAATGGAAAAGAATTTCAGGACTGCTGTGTGCGTTGCTGTTGGTTGTCAACGTAATTGGTATGCCGTTTTCTCTGTGTCGCCGCGTTATTTCTACGACCCGTTCGGAAGTGCCGATGGCGAGCGTTTCGGGGTATGCCGAATTTGATGGCTTAGGGGTACGAAAAAACGGGGATTATTTCCCTATGGGCTGTACGTACGATTATGCGGCTACGCGATTGAATAAAGACTTGATTGCGGAAACGGATGTGAATGTATACGAATTATCCGATTACCGTGGCTTGTCGCAAATTTCTTTCCTTGTAGATTGCAGCGGGTATGCGATTGTTAATATTCCGTATGCGTTGGTGGTAGACAGTAAGCTGTATCGTTTTGAAACGGCGTATACAAATCATAGTTTGCCGATTACAGCTTATAGCCATGAGGACGGGAAGAAAACGAAACTTTTATTCCCTGATTATGAACGAGAAAGTAAGGTTATTTTGTCCTATCAAAATGCGCCCGATTTTAAGGCGTATTTGGAAGAAAATGCCTTTGGAGTTTTGACCTTAGAGGGGGACGTGGTTACGTCTAACCTTGCAAAAGAGTATGTTGGTAAATATTCGTTGGACGTAGAGGTGGGTGAAAACGGCGGCGTTTTAGAACTTCCTTCCTATTATTATAAGGGTTATACGTTAATGTTGCAACATGCAGACGGTACGTGTGTTAACCTTGCGCCGATACACGGCAGAAACGGCTTTATAGAGGTGGAAATCAACGAAAACGGCAGGTTGTACGTCGAATACACCTTAGATGGCTTTGCGTTTTCTTACGTGATGACGGCGATAGGAATTGTCGGCGCGGTTGGGTTGTTCATCGCGGCATATATTATCCAAAGGAAGAAAAAGTAAACAATGACAGAAAGTAAAAACCCCGAAGTCGATAAAGACTTCGGGGTTTTGTTTGCATTATTGCAATTACTCGCCTTTGAAAGGGAGAAGTGCGGTAATTCTTGCACGCTTGATAGCCGTTGCAAGGATTCTCTGGTGTGCAGCGCACGTACCGCTCATTCTGCGGGGCAAAATTTTGCCGCCTTCCGTGATGAATTTCTTAAGACGATTAACGTCCTTGTAATCGATTACGTCAAGCTTTTCCTGGCAGAACGCGCAAACCTTTTTACGGGGCGCTTTTTTGAATGCCTTTTTAACAGGTGCTTTTTCTTCCATGATGTTACTCCTTTAATTATTTGGCTTTCTGTTGATATCAGAAAGGAATGTCGCTGTCGTCGTCCATTGCCTGCAAGGTAGGTTTCTTCTTGGGTGCGGAAGAACGAGGAGCGTCAGGGGCGTCTTCAAACGAATCGCCCGATTTCGGCGTTAAAAATTCGCAATCCTGTACGATAATATCTACCGCGTTGCGCTTTACGCCTTGGTTGTCTTCGTAGTTACGGATTTGAATGCTACCCGTAACCGCAACCTTGTTGCCTTTTTTGGTATAACGTGCAATCGTTTCTGCCAAACCACGCCAAGCGGTGCAATCAAAGAAATCAGCCTGTCTTTCGCCTTCGGAAGACGAATAGGGTCTTTGTACAGCGATGCCAAAACGGCACATTGCAACGCCGGAGGGGGTTTCACGCAACTCGGGATCGCGCGTTAAGTTGCCAATCAAAAATACTTTGTTCATTTCTTTTCCCTCTTATCAGATTAGTTGAGTTTCGTAATCAAGCGTCTAACGATATCTGCGTCGATAAGCGCGATACGTTTCAGCTCTTCTACGACTTTACCGTCTGCTTCGAACGTCATCAAAACGTAGTATGCTTCGTTTTTGAAGTTGATAGGGTATGCGGTTTTCTTCGTACCCCACTTGTCCGAGCTTGCAACGGAACCACCCATAGACGTAACAACGTTTTCAAACTTTGCAACTTTTGCGTCTTTTGCTTCGTCGCTAAGGTCGTTGTTAATCAGATAGAGCATTTCGTATTTAGCCATAACTTTCACCTCCTGGTCTTATTCGGCACGCTGATTGCGTGCAAGGTTATAACGGCTACTCATATAGCCGCGTAGAATTATTATAACCCATTACAAAAAAATAGTCAAACGTTTTTTTGTTCTTTTTCAAAGAAAAAAGGGGGATTTTGGAAAAAAGAAAGCCCGACGCTTGTTCGGGCTTTCTAAAATCAAGTTGTTACTTTTTTATGCTCCTGTCGTAATCTTCCCAAGTGCGTCCAAGAGAATTGTCAAATACTTTGCTACGTCCAATACGTTTAAGTTACCAATAGACTTATCGTCAAGTTTGCCGTCGCCGTTTTCGTCTTTGATTTCATAACTATTGCCAAGGAGTGTCTTTACCGCATCCGAGAAATCGTAAACAACCAAACCATTCATGCGGATTTGGTACATCAAGGGCATCTCCAACGTGTCCGTACCCAAGTGCGGCATCATGTCGTCCTTATGCAAATCTTGCAAGGTTGCCACTTCGATATTATTGTGCATATTTTCGATCATTGCCGCCATATCCGAAACTTTATAATTTTCGGGAGCAACGTAATTTTTGTTAGGTGCATCTGGTTTGGTTTCATCCCAATTCCACTTCAACAAATATTTCCACGTGCCCTTAATAACGGGGTGTCCGTTTTCGTCCTTGATGATATTGCCGCTTCCATCCGTTTCGTATTCCATGGTGTCGCTGAACAAATCTAAAACGCTAATATTTTGGATGTCGGTTGATAACGAGCCAAGGGTCGACCCGCTCAAATGCTTGAGGTAGAAGTTGCCGTCAACTTGGCTTGAACCGAGAACCTCGCTAAGAGTCAATGCATTAATATTATCGGACGTAAGATGCGCAATCGTCCAAGCGTTGCCTTGCGCGTCTTTCTTGTTTGCAAGGGTGGCGAGCAAGCCCGTGTCGCCCGATTCCACGTTAAAAATGGTGGCAAGCGTGATACCGTTTACCTTACTTTCCGTAATATCGCCAATTTTCCAACCGCTCATTTCCTTGAAAATACCGTCTTCTGCTGCCGTGCCGATAAACGCGCTGAGCTGCAAATCGTTGATTTTGTCTTTCAAGGTATTCGAGTTTTTCAGCTCACCCAGCTTGACGTCTATAATTTGTTTCAAGATAGCGTCGTCATCGCCGAGATCGGATTTGGTGAGACCGATTGCGTGACCGACCGTAAGCGTATCAATGATATTGCCTTTGGTAATATCGCCGATGGTTTTGTCCTGCAAGGTTTGGAAGATGGGGTGCAGCTTTTCGCCGTCTTCCAGTTCAATAATCTGAGAAAGTTTTAATTTTTCCAATTCGCTTTGAATCAAATCTTCGTTAATTTCGTTCAAGTGTTTATCTTTCAACACGTTCAAAACAGGGTGGTCGGTATCGACAACGTCGCCAATCGTTAACGTGGACTTGAGCAACGATTCGTTAAAGTCCTTAATTTTGGTGTTTCTAAATTGATACAAAATACCGTATTCGCTTTCGCTGCTTTCGCTGATGCCAAGCGCTTGCCCGATGGTGAGTGTATCTTGGATATAAGCGGCGTTCAGCTGGCTAAGCGGGGTATCCGCCAAAGCGCTGAAGAAGTCGTTGTCGCCCGTTCCGATTGCACCGGGTAATACTTCTTTTAATTTCAAGCTTTGGATATTCGCCTCGGTAAGATCGCTGATTGCCCAGTCTTTGCCGATAAGGGTTGCAAGCAAGCCCGTGTCGCCGTCTTCTACGCTGAGAACGTTGGAAAGCTTAATGCCTTTAATTTTCTCGTCATTGATTTCGCCAATTTTCCATTCGCCCATCGCGGAAAGGAATCCGTCGTCTTCGTCTATGGGCATTACGTCCTTGAGTTGCAATTCTTTAATCTTATCCTGACCGATTTCGCCGATTTTCCATTCGCCGATTGCTTTCAAGAAGGAGTCGCTGCCGCTAACGTCTATGAAGTCTTTAATCTGCAAGCCCTTAATCTTATCCTGACCGATTTCGCCGATT
>JBGVQH010000166.1:0-3656 GCA_045127475.1 Candidatus Scatosoma sp. | reverse complement strand
CCCTTTGCTCGGCTTGCCACAACGTCATCAAGCGTACCAACGAAGATATGAAAGCAAACGGAGACATTTGTTTGCGCGCGAACAATTATTTAAAGCTTGACGAGCCCTACAAAGGGGAAACGGAAGTTCTGCATTATTTAGAAATGCTGAAAAACGTTGTTGGATTTGATAACATTAAAAAAGCGGTGGTAAAGCCTTTGAACCGCAAAATCGGTGCGTATTACGGTTGCTTGCTCCTGCGTCCTAGCGGCGTAATGGCGTTTGACAATCCCGAAAACCCGACGATTATCGAAGATTTTATCCGTGCAATCGGCGGCACGCCCGTCGTATATCCTTTCCGCAACGAATGCTGCGGTGCGTACGTATCCTTGAAGAATAGCGAACTCCCCAAAGAGAAATCGCGCAAGGTACTTTCCAGCGCAAAGGAAAAGGGCGCGGAAGAGGTCATTACGGCATGCCCGCTCTGTCTGTATAACTTGCAGGTAAACGGCGACGGTATTTTGCCCGTAAGATATTTTACCGAACTTTTGGCGGAGGCTTTGGGGGTGAACGCATGACGAAAGCAGAACGTATTGAAAATCTTAACAGACTCAGCGGTACGGATGTAAAAAAATGCATGAAATGCGGTAAATGCTCCGGTCGTTGTCCTGCGTTTAAGGATATGGATATTAAACCTCATCAGTTCGTTTCCATGCTCGGTCAGGGCAGAATCGACGAATTGCTTGAAAGCAAGGCGATTTGGAACTGTCTTTCCTGTATGGCTTGCGTAGAGCGTTGTCCGCGCGGCGTTGCCCCTGCGGCAGTAATCGAGGCGGTGCGCGATACGGTGGTGCGCATGCAGGGCGCAAATGGTATGAAAGCAGAAGACATTCCGCCTATCGTGGACGAATTGATTCCTCAGCAGCTCTTAGTTAGTGCATATAGAAAGTATAACAAATAATTTACGGAAAATCTAAAAGAAAGAGAGTGTAAAAAATGCAAAGAATAGGTGTTTTTATTTGTTGGTGCGGCAGTAATATCGCGGCGACGGTGGACGTGGAAAAGGTTGCGGAAGTAATCAAAGACGAACCGGGCGTTGTATTTGCAGCCAACTATCAATATATGTGTTCGGAAAACGGTCAACAGCTTGTAAAACAGGCGATTAAGGAACACAACCTGACGGGTGTTGTTATCGGTGCTTGTTCTCCCCGTATGCACGAGGCGACCTTCCGCAAAGCGGCAGGCGAGGCAGGACTCAACCCCTACATGGTAGAAATTGCAAACATTCGTGAACATTGTTCGTGGATTCACAAGGATAAAGACGAGGCTACCGAAAAAGCGGTGGTACTCGTTCGCACGGCGATTGCAAAAGTAAAACTCAACGCACCGTTGACGGCAGGGGAAAGCCCTGTTGTAAAACGTGCGCTGGTTATCGGCGGCGGTATCGCGGGTATTCAGGCTGCGCTGGATATTGCAGACGCAGGCTTTGAAGTGGATATCGTGGAAAAGAACGCGACCATCGGCGGCAGAATGGCGCAGATTGACAAGACGTTCCCTACGCTCGACTGTTCGGCTTGTATTCTCACGCCGAAAATGGTGGACTGCGCACAACACGAAAAGATTGACATTCTTTCCTATTCGGAAATCGAAGAGGTGAAAGGCTTTGTCGGTAATTTTAACGTAAAAATCCGTCGCAAGGCAAGATACGTGGACGAAACGAAATGTACGGGCTGTAAAATTTGTATGGAAAAATGTCCGTCCAAAAAGGGCTTGAATGAGTTCAACATGAACCTCAACACCCGTCCCGCTATCTATATTCCGTTTGCACAGGCAATCCCCAACGTAGCGGTGATTGACCCCACGCAATGTATCAAGCTGAAAACGGGCAAATGCGGTATTTGTCAAAAATTCTGCGGCGTTGGCGCAATCGATTACGAGCAGAAAGACACGTTTATCGAACGTCAATACGGCGCAATCGTCGTAGCGACGGGCTTTAAACCGATTGAGCTTGACAACTTTAACGAATACGGTTACAGCGATAACAAGGACGTCATTACGTCGCTTGAACTCGAAAGATTGATGAACGCGGCAGGTCCTACTAACGGCGTTCTGCTCCGTCCTTCCGACGGCGAACACCCGAAGGTGATTACCTTTATTCAATGCGTAGGCTCGCGTGATACCAGCGGTTGCGGCAAGCCGTACTGCTCGAAGATTTGCTGTATGTATACGGCAAAGCATGCAATGCTGATTCGTGAAAAATATCCCGATACCGAGGTGCACGTATTCTATATTGACGTGCGTACACCGGGCAAAAACTACGACGAATTCTTCCGCCGCGCGGTGGAACAGTACGGCGTAGACTATATCAAGGGTATGGTCGGCAAAGTATATAACGAAAACGGTAAATTGATGGTACAGGGCTCGAATTTGATTGATAACGAACAGATTACCATCGAATCCGACCTTGTCGTTTTGGCGGCTGCTATCGAACCCGAGCCTTCGGTTAGAAAGATTGCGACGCTTTTGACGACGAGTATCGATACCAACAATTTCTTAACCGAATCGCACGCAAACCTCCGTCCTGTAGAAAGCCCTACGGCAGGCGTATATTTGGCGGGGGTATGTCAAGGTCCTAAGGATATCCCTGAGACAGTATCGCAGGCGTCGGCATGTGCGGCGAAAGTAATCGGTTTGCTTGTAAAAGACAAACTTAAAACCAACCCTTGCGTGGCGCAGCCTGACGAGATGATGTGTAACGGTTGCAGTCAATGCGCTAACGTTTGCGCATACGGTGCGATTACGTACGTGGATAAGGAATTCCGCGTTGGTCGCGGTACGGAAATCCGTCGCGTAGCGTCGGTCAACCCCGCAGTATGTCAAGGTTGCGGTGCATGTACGGTAACCTGTCCTTCGGGCGCAATGGATTTGAAGGGATTTAGCTCCAAACAAATTATGTCGGAGGTGGAAGCAATATGCAAGATGTAAGCACGGAAAAGAAAGAATTCGTACCCAATATTGTGGCGTTTTGCTGTAACTGGTGCTCGTATGCAGGTGCAGACCTTGCAGGTTCCAGCCGTTTGACCTATCCGGCAAACGTAAAGATTATCCGCGTACCTTGCTCTTGCCGCGTCAACCCGATGTTCGTGTTGAAAGCGTTCCAGCAGGGCGCAGACGGCGTAATTTTGTGTGGTTGCCACCCCGGCGATTGCCATTACGTAACGGGTAACTACTATACTAGAAGAAGAATGGCGCTTTTGTACAGTTTCCTCAATTATATGGGTATAGAAAAAGAACGTACCCGTGTAGAATGGGTATCTGCGGCAGAAGGCGCAAAATTTGCAGCGGTTATGAACGATTTCGTGAAAACCGTTACCGAGCTTGGCGAAAACAAACGCCTTACCGACCTGAGAGTAAAGGAGGGCGAATAAGATGAAAGACGTTGAATTGAAAATGCTCGAACGCGCAAAGGCTCTGCTTGAAAGCGGTGAGGTGGCGCGTGTAGTAGGGTGGAAAAAGGGCGATTTTGTTTTCGACCCGTCCCCTGCGGTTTTTGAAAGCGTAGAAGAATTGGAAAAGGGGTTTGTTTATAACTGGTTCTGTGGAGCAAACCTTTCCAAATATTTAATCCAAATTGCAAAAAAAGAGGGAAAAACGGCAGTTTTCTTGAAACCTTGCGA
>JBGVQH010000165.1:0-2388 GCA_045127475.1 Candidatus Scatosoma sp. | reverse complement strand
CTAATTCTACGTAATACAGCGTTTTCAAAATATCGTCCATTTTCCTTTGCCTCTGTGAAAGATAATTATATTATAATTGGGTTTAACTCAATTGTCAAGCAAAACGTAAGAGAATTTGATAAAATTTGAGTAGAACTCAATTTTTGGGGTGTATAAATGAAATTTTCCGAACGGTTAGCATTAGAATTAAAAGGTTGTAAATTGACGCAAAAGCAAATTGCACAAGAATTGGGGATTGACAATTCTAACATTACGAAATGGAAATGCGGGGAATATTTGCCGTCCTTAGATGTTTTTTATAAGCTTTGCAAATTGTTGGACGTTAGCGCAGATTATTTGTTAGGCTTGACGGATTAATGTATATTGCCTGGATAGAAGTCGAGCTGTAAATTTCGCTCTGTCATACCGACCGAGCGAAGCGAGTGGAGTGTATCTCAAAAATATAAACGTTTACAAAAAGGTGAAAACAATGAAGAAAGTTTTAATTTTATCGGGTAGTCCTAGAAAAGGTGGGAACTCGGACGTGTTATGCGACGAATTTGCGAAAGGCGCGAAGGACGCAGGGCATGACGTAGAAAAAATCCGCGTGGTAGAAAAGAAAATTGCGCCTTGTACAGGTTGCTATTATTGTAAGACGAGCGGTGGAAAGTGCGCTTTTAACGACGATATGGCGGATATTTTGCAAAAGATTATCGATTGCGACGTTCTGGTTTTGTCCAGTCCCGTGTATTTTTATTCGATTTGCGCGCAATTAAAGGCAGTAATCGACCGCACGGTGGCGCGTTGGACGGAAATTGCTAATAAAGATTTGTACTATATCGCAACGGCGGCAGAGGACGAAAGAGATACCCTCGATATTACGCTGTCCTGTTTCCACGGCTTTGCGATGTGCATTAACGGGTACGAGGAAAAGGGCACGCTGTACGGTCGGGGCGTGTATGAAAAAGGGGACGTTTTAAAACGTCCCGAGCTGATGACGATTGCCTACGAAATGGGCAATTCTATTCGATAAATTTTAACGGAAACGCACCGTCCAGTACATGGGCGCGCGACGGAAAACAGCGATATGAATACCCATAAAAACCGTGTCCAACAAAATAATTAGCAGAAGGGTGCAACCAACAATTTTCGCGATTTTACGGGAGATTTTCCGTTTAAAGAGGTTTAGCATTGGAGAAAAAATCAGCTTAAAAATCAGATAGCCGCCAATGCCGAACGAAAACGCGCTGCGTAGGCTGGTGTATTTTGTGACACGGGTGACATGATTGTCGTAGTTCCACAGCTCCACCCCAAACAAGCAGTCCCATAAATTCCCGACGAGCAGTTCACCGAAAAATACGGTAAACGCAATAAACACGAAGGACAAAAGATTGGAAAGGAGTACGGTTTTTCTTGTTTTTGTTTTAAAGAGCGGCTTTCCAAAACAAGTAAGATGATTGGGATTTCCAAGCACCGAATACAACGCAAAAGGGATTAGCGAGTATGGAGAAATGAAAGGCAACAGATGAAAACGGCAGTCGATTTGCCCGCTACCTATCAGCTTTGCCGTGTTTTCAATAATCCAGCCTGCGGAGGCAAAGATTACGCCCATAAAGCAAAGCCAGGGAAGATCGTTGCGGAATTTTTGTCGGAAAGTTTCCTTTTGATTTTGTGAAATCGAACTGTTTTTCATCATTAGTAGAATAATATTCTGCCTTTCGGCAAAATGTGTCATATATTTTTATTACATTTTACCTCGTGATTTTTACGGTAACATCACAATTTTGTGAAAAATCCGTGAAAACTGCACCTTTGAAAATTAACGGAAACGCACCGTCCAATAGACGGGCGCGCGGCGAAAAACGGCGATATGGATACCCATGATTGTCGTATCGAGCAGGATTAAAGCTCCCAACGTAAACCCAAGAATTTTTGCGGTTTTGCGGGGGAGCTTTTTTATCAGCCGAAAGAGGGGAGAAAAGCCCAAACGGAAGAAAAGGTAGCCGCCCGTGCCGTAAAGAACGGTGGTAAGCAGGCAGGTATAGCGGGTAAAACAGTAGGCGTGGTTGGTGTAATCCCAAAGCACAACGCCAAAGACTTTTTCCCAAAGATTGCCGACGAGGAGTTCGCCCAAAAAAGCGGCGGCGGTGATAAACAGCAGGCAATATACGTTGGAGAGGATTTTGTTTGGCAAGGTATTGCCGTGAAACAACGGCTTGCCGAAAAAGGTTGCGCGGTCCACGTCGCGAAGCGCGGCGTATATAAATAGAACAATCAGACCGTAGGGGGATAAAAAGGGCAGAAGATGAAAGCGGGAATCGATTTTTCCGCTCACGATTAGCTTGGAGATATTTTCGCCCAGCCACCCGACGAGCGCGGCAAGCACTGCCAGAACGCAGATATAGGGAA
>JBGVQH010000164.1:0-10975 GCA_045127475.1 Candidatus Scatosoma sp. | reverse complement strand
TGCGGCGTATAAATATCCGCACAATTACGGTGGCTACGTCGAACAGCAGTATCTTCCCGATTCTCTAAAAGACAGAGTGTATTACGTTCCCGGGGATAACGGGTACGAAACCACGGTGAAAGAAATCCGAAAAAGAAAGGGAAAAAAGCGTTAAAAAGTACAAAAGGGGCGTATACGTCCCGCGATGAACGAAAAAAAGAGGGTGCTATTATGAAGTGTTTGTATTGTGATTGTACGGAAAGCAAGGTTATCGATTCTCGCTCGGCAGACGACGACAGAACGATTCGCCGCCGCAGGGAATGTATCGGTTGCGGCAGAAGATTTACGACGTATGAAACGATAGAGGTAACGCCTGTGTTGGTGGTAAAAAACAACGGCACGCGGCAGTCGTTTAATGCAGAAAAAATCCGCAACGGCATTATCAAATCTTGCGAAAAGCGACCCGTGCCTATGTCGGTGATCGACGATATGGTTGCAGACATTTCCAAACAAGTATACAACAGCATGGAAAGCGAGATTACGACCAAAGTAATCGGGGAAATGGTAATGGAGCGTTTAAAACAAGTGGACGAGGTGGCGTACGTGCGTTATGCGTCCGTATACCGTTCCTTTAAGGATTTGTCTTCGTTTATGACGGAGCTGAAACAAATGATGAAATCGGATAAGGAAAAAAAGAACGGTTAATTGCCGTTTGGGGCGTACCGTGTCGCAATGAACGCGGTTTGTAAGACAAAAATACAAGATTTCGATATACGGTGGAGCTATGAGAAAACAGACGAAACTCGTAAACGTCGGCGGTGTTAGGCTGGGCGGGGGCGAGCGTGTAAAAATTCAATCCATGACGACCACGAAAACGTCGGACGTGGAAAAGACAGTGGCGCAGATTACGGCTTTGGAAAAGGCGGGCTGTGAAATCGTGCGCGTGGCGGTGTCCGACGAGGCAGACGCGCTCGCTATAAAAACGGTCGTAGATAAAATTGCCTTGCCCCTCGTGGCGGATATTCATTTTTCCCCCAAGCTTGCGGTGATGGCGATTGAAAGCGGAGCGGACAAGGTGCGTATCAATCCAGGGAATATCGGGGGCGAAAGAGAGATACAATACGTAGCCGATTGTGTAAAGGCGCATAAAATTCCTGTGCGCGTCGGCGCAAATACAGGCAGTATTGAAAAGAATTTTTTAGAAAAATACGGTAGGAGCGAACGGGCGCTGGTGGAAAGTGCGCTATATAACGTCGGTATTTTGGAAAAACACGGCGTTCAAGATATCGTCATTTCGGTAAAGGCGTCCGACGTACCCTTGACGGTGGGGGCGTATACTCTGCTTTCGCAAAAGACGGATTATCCCTTGCATTTGGGTGTTACCGAGGCTGGGACGACGGAGAGCGGCATTGTAAAGAGTGCGGTGGGTATCGGCAGTTTGTTGCTTAGCGGTATCGGGGATACGATACGGGTATCACTCACCGACGACCCTGTGCAAGAAATATATGCGGCGAAAAATATTTTGCGCGCGTGCGGTTTGGAAAGCGAATACGTGGAGGTGGTGTCCTGTCCTACTTGCGGACGTTGCGCTTGGGATAGTATGGATTTAGCAAATAAGGTTTCCGAGTTCGTCCGTCCCTATCAAAAGCGGGCAAAGCTTGCGGTGATGGGGTGCGTAGTGAACGGTCCTGGAGAGGCGAAGGACGCTGATTTGGGGATTGCGGGCGGTAACGGCTCGTGTTTACTCTTTAAAAAGGGCGTGGCGTATAAAAAGGTAGCGGCGGAAGACGCTGAAGAAGAATTTTTCAAGGAAATAAGGTTGTTGTTAGATGGCGAGTAGGACGGCGGAATATTTAGCGGAGATACGTGGACTGGATGGATTGAAAAACGCGATTTTGTGCGGCATTTCCGTCAGTAAGCGGGAGAATAGCGCGGAATTTTTTCTGGTAACGGATAGGACGTATACGTTGCAAGAGGAATATACGGCGCGGGAGATAACGGAAAAATATCTGCCCGCGGATTTTTCCGCGCGCGTTAAAATTGTCAAGCGCGTGCCCGACGAACAAATGGTTGGGGATAAAATTTTTGAGTTTATCGGCAAAAATTTTCCTGCGGCGGCGGCTTTTTTGGAACGGGAAAATATCAAGGTGGAGATGCTTTCAAGCGGGGCGAATTTTTACGTGGAGATTGCCTCGGGAGAGCAGACGTTATTTTCTTCGGGGAAGATTTTGGACGAGGTCAGCAGGTATTTGTCGAGCGGGTATTGCGGGAGCTTTTACGGCAACGTCCGTCTTGTGGAAAAAGCCGCGCCCGATCCGTCTATTTTGGAGGAGCAGATAGAGGAAAAGGAAGAAGTGATGGCGTTAGAAATACGGCGGTTCCCGATTGAAAATTATAAAAAAATCGATGGTGCGGATACGTACGAGCAGCTGACAAAAGCGGTATACATAGCCGACAGCCATAACGTCGAGGGTGTATATACGGTATGCGGTAACGTAACGTATATTGAAGAAATTAAATACACTCGCCACAACGACGAAACGGGTGAGGATATCGAAAAAACTCGTTTTTCGGTAACAATCAACGACGGGTCGGGCGGTTTGCGAACGACCTATTTCCCCAAGAAAGCGACCGTGGAAAAAATCCGCGAAATCAAGGCGGGGGATAAGATTATGATTACGGGCTCGAACGAAGAGTATAAGGGTAGTAAATCGTTTAAGGCGGCGAAGATTAATTTGGGTGCGCCCCCCGAGGGGTTTGTGCCTGAGGCGAGAAAGAGCAAACCTGTGCCAAAGTTCTATCATACCGTGTTCCCCGAACCGTACGTTGATTATACGCAGTCGGGGTTGTTTGAGGATTTGTCTAAACCCGACGATTTGAAAAAACATGTGTTCGTTTGTTTTGACCTTGAAACTACTGGTTTGAACAACAACCCTGCCATGGGCAGAATGGATAGGATTATCGAGCTGGGCGCGGTAAAGATTGTGAACGGCGAGATTGTGGAAAAGTTTTCCTCGTTCGTGGCGTGTCCCGAACGGTTGTCTAAGGAAATTGTCAATTTGACGGGCATAGAAGATTCCGATTTGGTCGGCGCGCCCGAATACGAGCAGGTGCTTGCCGATTTTTACAAATTTACAGACGGAGCTATTTTGGTGGGACATAACGTTACGTTCGATTATCGTTTTGTGTCCTATTACGGCGAACAATGTGGGTATAGTTTTGATAAAAAGCAATATGATACCTTGCATTTGGCACAAGAGGTTTTGCGCGGACGGCTGGCGAATTATAAGCTGAATACCGTTGCCGATTATTACGGCTTTACTTTTAATCACCACCGCGCTTTTGATGATGCTTGCGTAACGGCGAAAGTGTTTATCGAGTTGGTAAAAGCGAAAGGAAAATTAGACTGAAAATATGATTTGCTAAGGAGCGTATTGTAATGAACGGAAAAAGAACGATAGAGTATATTGAAAAAGTATATCAAGAAAAAGGCTTGTCCTATTTGGACGTGCGTCTGTATAAGGGGTACGAAAAACTGTTTTCCTTTGGGCAGGCAAAGGATGAACCCCCGACGGGGAAAGAACGCTTATATTTGTTTTCCGCAACGAAACCCATGACGGTTGCCTGTGTGATGCGGCTTGTGGAAGAAGGAAGGTTGGGGTTGGACGATTGTGTGGAAGACTACTTGCCTGCCTATAAAGATACTTTTTTGTTGGACGAAAATGGTAATGCTGTGCCGACGAAAAATAAGATGACCGTGCGCCATCTTTTGACTATGTCAGGGGGGCTTTCGTACGATATGCAGACGAAACCGATACAAGAGGTCGTCCGTGAAAACGGCGGAAAACCTACTACGGAGGCGTGCGTCAATGCCTTTATCAAAACGCCGTTGTCTTTTGAACCCGGGGCGCGTTTTCAATACAGTCTTTGCCACGACGTGTTGGCGGCGGTCGTTGAAAAAGCGAGTGGAAAACGCTTTTCGGAATATATGGACGAAGTGATTTTTCAACCGCTGGGTATGACAGAAAGCGGTTTTCATACCGAGAAGAAAGGTATGTACGATATGTACGATTGCGACGAGAATGGCAACGTGTGGCAGATTACACCGCATAACCGCTTGATTTTAGGGGAGAACTACGACAGCGGCGGTGCGGGAGTGATTTCGACGGTGGACGATTACGTGAAGTTTGCCATAACGCTTGCAAACGGGGGTAAGACGGAACAGGGATACCGTTTGCTGTGTGAAGATACGCTGCAAAACGTGCGCTCGACGGCGCATACCGAAATGTGCGTAGAAAATGCTTTTACCTGCATACAGGGCGACGAATATTGCTATGGTTTGGGGGTGCGCGTTCGCATGAAGGATACTCCTTGGGGACTTACCAAGGGTGAGTACGGTTGGGACGGCGCAGCGGGTACGTATTTAATGGTTGACCCGCAACGTAAAATTGCCGTCGTAATGGGCATGCATCTGCTTTCGTGGCCGTACGTATTTCGCGGGGAGCATTTGAAAATTGTGCAATGCTTATACGAAGATATGCAGGAAGAAGGATTGCTGTAAAAAATCTTGAAAAAATGGCGTGAAACGCTTGCAATTTGCATACAATAATGGTATAATTAGGATACTTAATAATGATTGTGTTATTGAGAGCGGCGTGAAACCGCTCTCAATAATGCTATTCAGGGGTATTATGAAGACAAAAACGATTGAAGAAATCCAAAACGCTCTCCAACCGATTGCCGACGAACAGGGTATCGAGATTGTGGAGGTGGAGTTTAAACAGGGCAAAGAACCCGCCCTCACTGTGTATATCGATATCGACGGGGGTGTGGATTTGAACGTCTGTGAAAAATTCCACCGTGCAATCGACCCCGTGCTTGACGAGCTCGACCCTACGTTCGGCGCGCCGTATACGCTCAACGTGTCCAGCCCCGGTTTAGATAGACCGCTGAAAACCGACCGCGACTATGCGAAATGTATCGGGCAAAAGGTAGAAATAAAGCTGTTTGCTCCCCTCAAGGGTAAGAAGTTTTTCGAGCTGACCTTAAAGGGGCACGACGAAACGTGCGTATATTTGGAAGACAAGGGCGAGGAAGTGAAGATAGAAAAGGCGAAGATTGCAAAAATCTGTCGTGCAATCGATTTGGACGGACTGCTGTAAGTAGATTGCTGCAAGCAGACCGCTCGGTTACAAAAACGTTAAAAACAAACAAACCATAAAATTTTACGAAAATTCAATTAGGAGATTGAAAATCATGGAAAACAAAGAGTTTTTTGCTGCGCTTACCGACTTGGTAAGAGAAAAGGGTATCAGCGAAGAGGCGTTTATCACGACGCTTGAAAATGCGCTTGCGTCCGCTTACAAAAAGCAGTTTGACGGCGGCGCGGAAATTGCCGTTGCTCTGGACGCGGAAAACGGAACGATTGAATTCCGCGCAACCCGTTACGTAGTGGAAGAGGTACAGGACAAGGATAAGGAAATTTCTTTGGAAGAGGCACAGGAGCTTGATCCGAACCATCAGGTAGGCGATACCATCGTCAACGTGTTCGTGCCTAAGAATTTCGGTCGTATCGCGGCGCAGACGGCAAAGCAGGTTATTTTGCAGAAATTACACGAGGCGGAACGCGACAATACTTTCTCCGAATTTTCGGATAAAGAAGGCGAGCTTATGGAAGGGGTTATCCGCAAGATTGACGATAGAAATATTTACGTGGAACTCGGCGATAAGAAAATCGAAGGGGTTATGCCCCCGCTCGATCGCGTTCCCACCGAAAAATATGCGGTTGGCGACAGATTGAAAGTGTTTGTAAAACGCGTAAAGAACAACGGTAAAAATTCGCAAATCGTCGTATCGCGTAGTGCGCCTGGCTTGGTGAAAAAGCTGTTCGAGGCGCAAGTGCCTGAAATTGCGCAGGGTATCGTAGAAATTAAAGAAATTGCGCGTGAGGCAGGTCGCCGTACGAAGATGGCAATCCTTTCTAACGACGCAAGGGTGGACGCGGTCGGCGCTTGCGTGGGTAATCGCGGTGCACGTGTAAACGCCGTGGTAGAAGAGCTCGGCGACGAAAAAATCGACATTATTTTGTGGAATGAAGACCCCTTGGCGTTCATCTATAAGGCATTGTCGCCTGCAACGGTATTGTCCGTAACGGCACGCGGTGAAAAGAGTGCGATGGCGATTGTTCCCGACGACAAGCTTTCGCTTGCTATCGGTAGAGACGGTCAAAATGCAAGATTGGCGGCTCGTTTGACGGGTTGGAAAATTGACGTGAAGAGCGAATCCTCGCCCGAGGCGGCAGAGGTGCTTGCGCAGATTGCGGCGGAAGAAGCTGATGACGCGGAAGAAAGCGTAGAAGAATAATCGCGAAGAGGAGCATAATCTATGCCCAAGACAAAAAAAATCCCTATGCGCATGTGTATCGCCTGTCGGGAAATGAAACCCAAAGCGGAGATGACGCGTGTGGTAAAAACGGCGGATGACGAGATATACCTTGACCCTACGGGTAAAGCCGCAGGACGGGGAGCGTACGTTTGCGGTAACGCCGACTGCTTAAAAAAGCTGAGCGGTAAAAAGCTGCTCAATAAAGCGTTTTCTGCCAACGTTGGCGAAGAGGTGTATAAAGGGATTGAGGAGGAAACTCCGTGAATAATAAAATAGAAACGTATATCGGTTTTTGTATCCGCTCCAGAAAAATTATTTTCGGGGTGGAGATGATTGAACGGCAAAAAAAAGGGGTGTATCTTTTGATTGCGGACGGTGCAATCGGGAAAAATTCCTTAAAACCGATGGTAAACGCGCAGGCGAAATTTTCCTGTCCGTTTTTGATGACGGACGAGGGCGCGCTCAGCGCGGCGGTGCACCGCCCTGCCGTAAAAGCGGTGGCAATAACAGACCAAAACCTCGCCAAGGCAATACTTTCCGTTGCCGACAGCGAGCCCCAAATTAAATTCTATTCGGGAGGAAACAACTGAACCTATGGCAAAGAAATACGAAAATGTGGAAAAAATACTGGGACTTTTAGACGAAGAGCAACTCGGCGGGTTGCAAAAGCGTCTTTCTTCCACAGAAAAGAGCCTTGCGGAGATTGTTAAAAAGCTCTCCGTGATTGAAACGGAAAAGGCGGAACGCGATGCGGCGGAGGCGGCAAGAATTGCAGAGGAAGAGGCTCGTATCGCGGCGGAGGCTGCGGCAAAGGCTGCGGCAGAGGCTGCGGCAGAGGCGGCGGCAAAAGCTGCAAAAGCAGAACAAGCGGCAAAAGCGGAAGAGTCTGCTCCCGAAACGGAAAAGTCGAAAAAGACGGCGAAGAAAAAGGCGGCAGAGGTCAAGGAAGAAATGCCTGCTGAGGAAAAAGCGGAAGAACCTGCCGCGCAGCCCGAAAACACGGTTGCACCTAAGGCGGAAGAGCCCGCAGAGGTAAAGGCGGAGGAAAAGGCAGAACCCAAATCGGAAAACCGTACGTTCGTGCCCAAAGCACCTGCGGCGGCAGCACCTCGTGCTCCTAGATATTTCCGTAACGGTCAGGAACAGGGCGTATACGTGGCGAAACCGGGCGTGGATATGGGCGCACCGACAACGACGTACCGTCCCCGTCCCGCAGGGGATAGACCGACCCGTCCACAGGGTGAAAGACCTTTGGCTCAAAGACCTACGACACAGCAAGGTGTACGTCCCGCACGTCCCACGGGAAGCGCTCCGATTGCTGCACCAATGATGCCGAGCAGAGAGAATAAATCGTTCTCCGCGCCTGCAAAGAAGAAGACCTTTGAAAAGACGTATACCGAAAAGAAACCTATGTCCAAGCGTTCGCTGATTAAGCAACAGGGTATGACGGTGGAGGATTTCGACGAGGATAAGAGCGGGTACAGAAAGGTTCGCGGTCCGAAAAAAGCAAAACAGAAAGAAGTTGCTACGGTTAAAATTGAACATGCAGTCGTTACCACGAAAGACATTCCCTTGAAAGTGCTGTCCGAAAAGTTGGGTGTTTCGGCGGTGGAAATCACCAAGCGCCTCTTCAAAGAGGGGATTATGAAGGGCATTAACGATTCGATTGATTACGAAAATGCGCTCATGATTGCGATGGATATGGGTATCGACCTCGAATATAAACCTGAAAAGACAGCGGAAGAAGTGTTGATGGATACGGTGGTTGCAGAAGACGAAAGCAAGCTTGTACCCCGTGCGCCCGTTGTTACGGTTATGGGACACGTTGACCATGGTAAAACGTCCCTTTTGGATGCAATCCGCGCTACGTCGGTTACGGCAGGCGAGGCGGGCGGTATTACCCAGAGTATCGGTGCGTACACGGTTACGGCAAAAGGCAAGCAGATTACCTTTATCGACACCCCCGGGCACGCGGCGTTTACGGCGATGCGTGCACGCGGCGCACAGGTAACGGATATCGTTATTCTTGTCGTTGCGGCGGACGATGGTATCATGCCCCAAACGG
Source organism: Candidatus Scatosoma sp. (assembly GCA_045127475.1). Lineage (GTDB taxonomy): Bacteria > Bacillota > Clostridia > Christensenellales > Borkfalkiaceae > Scatosoma. The sequence goes on along the minus strand of JBGVQH010000164.1, from coordinate 2,547 downwards.
TGGAGGCAATCAATCACGCAAAAGCGGCAAACGTGCCCATTATCGTGGCAATGAATAAGATGGATAAATACGAGGTCAATCCCGACCGCGTAAAACAGGAATTGATGCAATACGAACTCGTTCCCGAAGAATGGGGCGGGGATACGATGGTTGTTCCCATTTCCGCAAAGACGGGTATGGGTATCGACGAACTCCTGGAATCGGTCAACCTCGTTGCGGAAATGCAAGAACTCACGGCGAACCCCGACCGTCAGGCGAAAGGTACGATTATCGAGGCGAAACTCGACAAGGGTAAAGGTCCTGTGGCAAGCATTATCGTCCAGACGGGTACGCTGAAAACGGGCGATAACATTCTGTCGGGTACGACGATGGGTCGTGTCCGCGCTATGTTCGATGACAAGGGTAGAGCGGTCAAATCCGCAGGTCCGTCTATGGCGGTTTCCATTCTCGGTTTAGAGGACGTTCCCAACGCAGGCGACAGCATTATGGCGGTTGACCAAGCGCTGATGAAACAGGTACAGGAAGAAAGAAAGAACCGCGAACGTGAAAGCATGATTAAGGAACAGAGCCGTGTTTCGCTTGATGATATCTTTGCGCAGGTAGAAGAGGGCAAGATGAAGAACCTCAACCTGATTGTCAAAGGCGACGTACAAGGTAGCGTGGAGGCTGTGAAACAGTCTTTGGAAAAGCTGTCCAACGAAGAGGTGCGCGTTAAGGTTATTCACTCGGCAGCGGGCGCTATCAACGAGGGCGACGTAATGCTTGCAGACAGCGCAAACGCGATTATTATCGGGTTCAACGTTCGTCCTGACACCAAGGCGAAAAAGCTTGCGGAAACGTCCAAGGTTGACGTTAGAAGTTACCGTATTATTTACGAATTGCTCGACGACATGGAAGCGGCGCTCAAGGGCATGCTTGCACCCAAGCTTAAAGAAGTGCTTACGGGTAAATGCGAAGTGCGTCAGACGTTTAACATCACGGGCGTTGGTACGATTGCAGGCTGTTACGTTACCGAAGGTAAGATTATCCGCGGCGGCAAGCTGAGAATTTACCGCGAAGATATCATGATTTGCGAGGGCGGCGTGAAACAGCTCAAGAGATTTAAGGACGACGTAAAAGAAGTTAACTACGGCTATGAATGCGGTTGTGCGATTGAGGGCTTTAACGAAATTCGCGTCGGTGATATTATCGAGTGTTACGTTACGGAGGAAATCAAAGCGTAATGAAAGTGTCCAGAACTTCCCGATTAAACGGGGAATATCAAAAGGAAATCAGTGTGATTTTGCGCCGTTTAAAGGATAAAGCGCCTAATTTGAAAGGGCTAATCTAGGTTACGGAAGCGGACGTCGCGCCCGATTTAAAAACGGCAATCGTCTACGTCAGCATTTACGGCACGAATGACGAGGAAACCAAGCGTTCTTTTCAGATTTTACAAGAGAACGCAGGGTATATTCGCCACGAACTGTCGCAGGTAATGCGTATGCGTACCGTGCCGTCCCTTACGTTCCGTATGGACGGGAGTATGGTGTATGGTGCGAAAATGGACGAGCTGTTTAAAAAGATTACCTATTCCACGCCTGCGGACGGGGATATGGACGAAGAAAAGTAAGTTTTTTAATGCGTTGCTCTTTGGCGGCGCATTAAGGCTTTTTAGGAGTATAGTATGAATTGTTCTTTGGAACAAATTGCAAACAGAATAAAATCAGCAAAAAGCGTGCTGATTATGACACATATGCGCCCTGACGGGGATGCCTTTGGCAGCGCACTGGCGTTGTCGTCGGCGTTGGACGGGCTTGGTATTGCCAACGAGGTGTGTGTGGAAACGGATATTCCGTCTAATCTGGCGTTTATCAATGGGATTGACCGTGTAAAAAAAGTACCGACCAAGCCGTATGACTTACTCGTAACTGTCGATTGCAGCGACGAACAGCGTTTGGGTGGCTTGCAGAACGAGTTCTTATCGGCGAAACGCAAGAAAATCGACACGGTCAATATCGACCACCATATCTCGAACAACGGCTTTGCAAAGTACGATTTTGTTCGGGAGTGTTCTGCAAATTGCATGAACGTTGCAGCGCTCATCGCGGGCATGGGTGCTCCGTTTGACAAAAAAACGGCAGAATATCTTTTAATCGGGCTGTTGACCGATTCGGGGAATTTTGCACACGACGACGTAACGGAAGAAACGCTGACATTGGCGGCAAGGCTGGTTGCAGCGGGGGCGGATATTCGGTATTACCATTATATGCTGTTTAAAAAACAATCCAAGGCGCGCGCGGCATTGTTTGCAAAGACCATGAGCGGTATGCGCTATTACCACGACGACCGTTTTGCGGTGATTGTCGTCAGCAAGGAGAATATGGACGCTTGCGGCGCGGATAACGGCATGACGGAAGGCTTTGTCGATTTTCCTTTGAACGTGGTAACGGTAGAGGTTGCCGCGTCGATTATGGAAATGAAAAAGGGGCAGTACAACATTTCGTTGCGCTCTAAGGAATATGCAGACGTGAACAAAATCGCAGGCGTATACGGCGGCGGCGGACACGT
>JBGVQH010000163.1:0-2069 GCA_045127475.1 Candidatus Scatosoma sp. | reverse complement strand
CACCTTTCTGTCCGAACCGCCCGCGTCGAAACCGATACGACAACCGTCCAAATACCCACCTACGCGGATAGACGCGTTCTTCTGCTCCGGAATTTCGTTATTTTCCATCCAAACCACTTCGAAAGGCTTTTCATAAACGCCGCTCATGAAATCAAAATCGAACGCGCGGCTACCCTCTGCCGTGTATGCATTTTTCAAATATTCATAAATCGATTTGCTGCCCGCAACGTAAATTTTGAAACCGCCGACAACCCAAAGAATCGTCTTTGCGATACGATCCGCAATGCGGAAATTCAGCGCGTCGTTGATACCGTCTGCTAAGGCGTTGTATTTGTACACGTAGTTGTAACCACCGCTACGTTCTACAACGATGGTAACCTCTACGGGTTTGCCACTCTTTTGCACTTCCGCATCAAAATCGTTAAGTGCCTTAATCATCGGATAAAAGTTTTTGTCTAATTTAGGTAATTTCATACTACTATCTCCTCTTTATTTTATCACCTATCGTTATTATACAAGTATAATAACCAAAAAGCAATAGAAAATCTTTCTTTATTTTGTGGTATTCTTTTACAATTTTTTGCTGCGAAAGTTTTTAACACATATTTTCTTCAAACACACGTAAAGCGTTTTTGTAAGCAATTTTTTCAATTTCAGTCGTAGTAAAGCCACCACGTTCTAACGCCTGCAACAAACTGGGCGTTTTGGAACAATCGCTAAGCTGAATATCCGTCTGTATGCCGTCAAAATCGCTGCCCAAAGCGATATGCTCGATACCGATTTTTCCGTGGATATATCGGATATGCTTCACAGCATAATCCACCGTTTGCTTACCCTTTTCCTCGTCCTCACACAAAAATCCCGCGGCGTAATTTATCCCCATTACTCCACCGTTTTTTGCGAGCGCAAAGAGCATTTCGTCCGACAAATTTCGCACGTTTTTACACACGCCACGCGCGTTGGAATGGCTTGCCATAATCGGCTTGTTCGTAACGGAAAGAACGTCGTAAAAGCCCTTGTCGGACAAATGCGATACGTCCACCACCATACCAAGTCTGTTCATCTCTTCCACGAGCGCAAAGCCGAAATCAGTCAAACCGCGTGCCCTTTCAGGCGTGAACATATCAGGCTTTTCACCGCGCACAAAGCTACGATAATTGGGATACCCGACTTCGTTGGGGAAATTCCACGTCAAGGCAAGCATTTTCACCCCTTTTTCGTGTGCAAAATACAAATTTTGCATATCCCCCTGCAAGGGCGCAGCATCTTCCATCGTCAAAATTGCCGAGATTTTTCCGTCCTTTTGATTACCCGCAAAATCGCCAAAAGAGCGCACAGGCGAAAGCTTTTTACAACTGTCAAGCTCCTGATAATACCTATTCAACATATCCTCAAACGCACGTTTAGGTTGCACCGTATCAGCAGGGATATACATAGCAAAACATTGTGCAAAATATCCCCCTAACGACAACTTTTTCTCGTCTATTTGCAAAGACGAGCCGCTTTTTAAGGACTCGTCTTTCACGTTTTGTATTTTCCAAATGGTATCACAATGCAAATCAAATATCATTTTACTGCTTTGCCTTTTCCAAAAGTGCGGCGACCGCCGTCTTTAATTCTTCTAATTTCGCCTTTGCTGCACATTCGTCTTTTGCTTTAATCGAATAATAAATTTTCAGCTTTGGCTCGGTACCGCTGGGGCGTACACAAATAAACGAACCGCCAGCTAACTCGTAATACACGCAGTTGCATTTGGGAATATCCATTTCGCTGACCGTGCCGTCTGCCGCCGTGCGTTTTGCCGCGCTGTAATCGCGCACCGCATCCACTTTTAAGCCCGCAAATTCGTCAACTTTCAACGTTTTCAAACCGTCTACGACTGCATTCATTTCTTTCATTGCATTCAACCCCGAATACTGCATAGAAACGTTACAATCAAGCACGTAACCGTATTTTGCGTAAATTTCCTGCAAACGCGCACACACCGTTTTTCCAATATAGGTATAATAGCAAACCATTTCTGCGCAAAGCATGGACGCAACGACTGCATCTTTATCCCTTGCGTGCGT
>JBGVQH010000162.1:0-10257 GCA_045127475.1 Candidatus Scatosoma sp. | reverse complement strand
TACAAAAACGACGAGTATTTGTCGGCGTGCCCGACGGAGGACGAGGAACTCAATTTCCACGTAACCAAGGGGTTTGGACGGTTGATTTTTGAATAATTTTATATAAGAGAAAACTCCCCTTACCGCAAGGACGGTAGGGGGAGTTTTATTGTTAGCATTTAAAAAATTTTATTTTCAAAGGCAAGCTTTATGCCCATACTTTGTATCAGTTGACAGGCAGTTTTCACTCGCTGGGGTTTGTATTCCTTGGCGATATGGCTATCGAACCCGACGGATAATTTTATGCCCGATTTTTTCACGATTTCCTGCTGGGTTTTATTTTTGAAAAACTCGGTTACGTAGGCGTGCTGTTGAAAGGAGTGCAGGCTGTCGTAATTGACGTTGATTTCCCAAAAAATCCCTGCGTCGGCAAGACGTTTAAAATATCGGTTGGGTTCTTCGCCGCGCTCGGCACAGAATTTGAAAAGGTCGGTGTGCGCAATCCCGATTGGACAGCCCCAATGCTTTGCAAACTCAAAAATATCACCCTTTAAAAAGGAATTGGGGTCGTCGAGATTTTCCACGAGTGCAAAATCGAAAAAGGAAATATCCGCGCCAAAGGGCAGGGCGTAGCTGTCCTTGCCCATTAAGGTACTGACCTCGATACCGCACAAAATTTTGATGCGCTTTGCGTATTTGTCACGGAGCAAGCGCATGTGGTCGAAATACCGCACCAACGTATTTTCGTAATTTGCGTCAAGACGAGTGCCCTTATCCCAGCAAAGCTCTGTGCGCGCGCAACCTACGCCGTAGCTGTGATCGCAAATGCCAAGCTGCTGAATGCCCGCGGCAATCGCTCTTTCAATTACCGTTTCGGGCTTGTCCTGACAGCAGAACGAATAATAGGTGTGTGCGTGTAAATCCTGTATCATAGTTTGCTCCTTACGCCATTATGATAGCACAAAATTTTTGGAAATGCAAGCAAATCAATACACAATTTTTACGTTCGACAAATCGAGATCGGCGGGAGGGGCTTTGTCGGTTGCCACAAGGTCGTAATCGGAAAGAGCGCTAAGACGGTACGTACCGTTTGCTGAAAATTTTGTGTGATCTACAATCAAAATGCGTTTTTTGCAATGATCAAACGCCACCCGTTTGATTTCTTTTTGCTCTATCGAACGCTCGAAAACTTCTGCGCCGATTACCGCCGCGCAGGACGAAATCATTAAATCAAACGAGAAATCCTGTAATTGTCGCGCCGTCCAGCTACCCATAGCGGAATTGGTGTTAAAATGCACGTTTCCGCCCAGCATAATCAGGTTGATGTTCGGCTTTTTAGAAAGCTGTATCGCCGTTTGCAAGTTGTTCGTTACCACGGTCTTAAAATTTAAATCGATGCGTTCGGCAAGAGCAAGCGCGGTAGAGGAGCTGTCTACGAAAACGGATTTAAACGAGGGAATATGGGGCAGAGCTTTCGTCGCGGCGCGTTCCTTTTCTTCTGCGTTTTTTTCCATACGGAAAAAGATGGAAATTTCGTCCGCATCTTCAGGTAACAATGCGCCGCCGTGGCTGCGTTCAATTAAGCCCATGCTTTTCATTTCCGCCAAATCACGGCGAATGGTTGCCTCGCTGACGTACAAATCTTGCGCAAGCGCCGCAACGCCCGCGCTCTTTTTTTCGCGTAAAACTTTCAAAATTTCATTTTGCCTTTCGGTAAGAGCCATAAAACACCTCTTTTTGCCCATTTTTAGGCGTGGTTTTTTGCTGTTTTGCGCGTTTCTGCGCGTTTGTGTTCATATTGTAACATAAAAAATTTTTTTTGTCAATCTTTCGCACATATATAGACAAAGAAAAAATTATGTGTTATAATGTATCTAATAATATTGCGCGCGCGAAAAAGAGAAAAAATCCAATCGAACAAAAACGCGCAAAAATGAACAGAGGGTAGCACGAAAAATGCGGAAATCAGTTAAAATTTTGGGTATTGGTAACAGTTTTTCCGTCGATGCGATGGAGTGGGTGTACAAAATCCTGAAAAATCTTGGCGTAGAAGAGATAAAGCTCGGCAATTTGTATATCGGCGGTTGTCCTTTGCATTTGCATTGTGAAAATGCGCGCGGCGATTTGCCCGCTTACGAATATTGGAAAAATACCGACGACGAGTGGCAAATTATCCCCGATTTTAAGATGGGGGACGCCATCGTGGAAAGGGAGTGGGATTATATCTTTACCCAACAGCAGAGCGGTCGCAGTGGGCTTGCGGAAACGTACGACGACGTGGACGAGCTGATGGCGTACGTAAAGAGTTTGGCGAAAGGAAATCCGACGTACGGCTGGCAAATGACTTGGGCGTATGCAAACGATTTTGAAAACCCGACTTTTGCGGAGTTTTATAACAGCAATCAAAATCAAATGTACACGGCAATCCTGGGTGCGGTACAGACGAAAATTTTGCCCCGCAAAGAATTTGAAAGGCTTATCCCGTCGGGGACGGCAATCCAAAACGCAAGAGCGGTGCTTGGCGATGTGCTCAACCGCGACGGTTTCCACCTTTCCTATGACCTTGGCAGATATATCGCGGGGCTGTGCGTGGTAAAAGGGCTGGTCGGGTTGGATATTGATAACGTAACCTACGCTCCCGAGGGGGTAACCGAGGAACAACGTAAATTGGCGATTGCGGCAGCGAACGCGGCTTGTGCAAATCCTTTTGCGGTAACGAAAATTTAAAATAAAAAAGGACGGAAGAACTTATGAGATATTATTTGGCAATCGATATCGGGGCGTCGTCGGGCAGACATATCGTGGCGCATCTTGAAAACGGCAAGATGATTACGGAAGAAATTTACCGTTTCCAAAACGGTCCTGAAGATTTGACGGCGTACGATGGTAAGACGCATCTGATGTGGACGCATGAACGCTTGTTTACCGAAATCCTCAACGGCTTAAAAAAAGCAAAGGAACTCGGCAAAGTTCCTTATTCGGTGGGTATCGATACGTGGGGTGTTGACTATGCGCTTCTTGACGAAAACGATCAGGCAATCGGTGGAACGTATTGCTATCGTGATGGAAGAACGGAAACAACCATTCCCGCCGTGCACGAGGTTTTGCCTTTTGAAACGTTGTTTGCTAAGACGGGTATCGCGTTTGCGTCGTTTAATACCGTATACCAGCTTTTAGACGATAAAAAGACGGGACGTATGGCGAAAGCGAAATCGATGCTGATGTTGCCCGATTATTTCCACTTCCGTTTGACGGGTGTAAAAAAGCAAGAATATTGCAACGCCACTACGACGGGTATGGTCAATTCCGTAACCCATACGTGGGACGAAGAGATTATTGAAAAGCTCGGTTATAAGAAAGAGCTGTTTGGCGAGTTGGCGCAGCCGGGCACGGTGGTTGGCGAATTTACCGACGAGGTAGCGGCAATCGTGGGGTACAAGGCAAAGGTTATCCTGCCTGCAACGCACGATACGGCAAGCGCAGTGTTGGCTGCTCCCTTAGAGGCGCAAACGCCGTATATCTCTAGCGGTACGTGGTCGCTTCTCGGCGTAGAACAAAACAAAGCGCAGACAAGCGACGCAGCGAGAACGGCGGGCTATTCTAACGAGGGTAGCGTAAACGAGCAGTTCCGTTTGCAAATCAATATCATGGGGCTTTGGATGATTCAGCAGGTTCGTCACGAGCTGGACGACAAGTACAGCTTTGCGGAGCTTGCGGATATGGCAAGAGAAAATCCGATCGACGATTATATCAACGTCAACGACCAAAAATTCCTTGCGCCTGAGAGTATGATTGACGCGATTAACGAAACGGTAGGCAGAAAACTCTCGGTTGGCGAAATGGCGTATGCAATCTACAACAACTTGGCAAGATATTACGACCAGTCGCTGAAAGCGCTTGAAGAAGTTACCGGCGAAAAATACGAAACGTTGAACATTATCGGCGGCGGCAGCAAGAATATGCTCCTTAACGAGCTGACGATGCAATATACGGGCAAGAAGATTATTACTGGTCCTACGGAAGGGACGGCAATCGGGAATTTGATGATGCAGATGGTCGGCGGCGGCGACATCAAGGATGTCCGCGAAGGCAGACAAATCGTAAAGAACTCTTTTGATATTGCGGAACTTTAAGAGCAAGTAGAGGGGAAAGATGAAAATTGTATTTTTTGGGGATTCCATTACGGATATGGGCAGACACCGCGATGATGCGGACGGATCGGTATTTTCCTACGGCGTCGGGTATGTAAATTTTGTTGTTGGGGAATTGACCAACGAAAATCCGACGAAGTACGAATGTATTAACCGTGGTATCAGCGGTAACCGCGTGGTAGATTTGTATGCGCGTGTAAAATCGGACGTGTGGAATTTTAAGCCCGACGTGCTGTCGATTTTAATCGGCGTCAACGACGTGTGGCACGAAATCAGCCACAACAACGGTGTGGAAATTGACCGTTGGGAACGGGTATACCGTACGATGATTGAAGAAACGCGGCAGCGTTTGCCCGATATCAAAATTATGATTTTAGAACCCTTTATTTTGGAAGGGAGTGCGACAGACGGCGAAGAACGCTGGCAGAAATTCTTGGAAGTAAAAGAATATGCGAAAGTGGCAAAGAAAATCGCGGAAGATTACGATTTGACCTTTGTGCCCTTGCAGGCAAAATTCGACGAGGCAGAAAAGAAATTCGGCGGTGATTATTACACGTTCGACGGGGTGCATCCCTTGGCGGCGGGCGCAAAGTTGATTGCAAACGAATGGCTGAACGCATTTAAAGAAAAAGTAGAAAAATAAAAGTTAAGATATAAGGAGAACTATATGTCTAGATACGAAGAAGCAAAAAAGATCTATGCGCAGTTCGGTATTGATACCGAAGCGGCGATGGAAAGACTGGCAAAACTCTCGGTCAGCGTGCATTGCTGGCAGGGCGACGACGTAATCGGTTTCGACGGTAGCGATTCCCTCTCGGGTGGTATTCAAACGACGGGTAATTATCCCGGCAGAGCAAGAACTCCCGAAGAATTGTTTGCCGACCTTACCACGGCGTTTAAGCTGATGCCCGGGAAAAAGCGCGTAAACGTTCACGCTTGCTACGCTTTGCTTGGCGAAGACAAAGGCAAGGTTGATAGAGACGCGTACGAATACAAGCATTTTGAACCTTGGGTAAAATGGGCAAAAGAAACGGGTTTGGAAGGGGTAGATTTCAACCCCACGTGGTTCTCGCACCCCATGATGAAAGACGGCTTGTCCCTGTCCTCCCCCGACGAAAACGTACGTAAGTTTTGGGTAAACCACGGTAAGGCTTGTATGAAGATTGCAGCCCAAATCGGTAAAGCGATGGGCAGCCCTTGCTGTGTAAACCTGTGGGTTCCCGACGGCACGAAGGATATTCCTGCAGACCGTCTTGGTCCTCGTCTTCGTTTGAAGAAATCCCTCGACGAAGTTTTGGAAGGATACGACAAGGAATGGGTTATCCCTGCGGTAGAAAGCAAAGTGTTCGGTATCGGCGTAGAAAGCTATACGGTCGGCAGTAACGAATTCTATCAAAACTATGCGGCGACGCGCGGGATTTGCTGTCTGCTCGACACGGGGCACTATCACCCGACGGAAGTCGTTTCCGATAAAATCCCGTCGATGCTTGCCTTCTATGATAAAGTACAGCTCCACGTATCCCGTCCCGTACGTTGGGACAGCGACCACGTAGTAGTGGTAGACGACGAGCTGAAAGAACTTTCCAAAGAAATTATCCGCAACGACGCAGACGATAAGGTAATTGTAGCACTCGACTATTTCGACGCGAGCATTAACCGTCTGTGCGCTTGGGTAACGGGTGTGCGCTCGATGCAAAAGGCGTTGCTGTCGGCAATTTTGCAACCGTATGCGGAAATGAAGAAATTGCAGGACGAAGGCAACTTTACCAAAGTGTTCTATATGCACGAACGGGTAAAATATCTGCCTTTCGTAGACGTTTGGAATGAATATCTCGCCCGTCAAGGTCTTAGTGAAGACTGGTGGGAAGAAGTGGAAAAATTTGAAAAAGAAGTTATCGCAAAGCGCGTATAATCCACGCAGAACGAATACTTGAATACAGTATATAATATAAGGAGAACAAAGCCAATGAAGATTTTGGTCGTAAACGCAGGCAGTTCTTCGCTGAAATATCAGTTGTTCAATATGGACAATAACGAGGTTTTGGCAAAGGGGCTCTGCGAAAGAATCGGGATTGACGGTGCGGTTACTCATAAACGCCCTGGAAAGCCCGATTACAAAGCAAGCGTTGACTTCCCCGACCACAAGGCTGCAATCGAGTGCGTGCTTTCCTTGCTCACAGACAAGGACAAAGGCGTGATTGCTAGCGTGGAAGAGATCTCAGCGGTAGGGCACAGATTTGCGCACGGCGGTGAAAAACTTCGTGCCTCGGCAATTCTCGGTGCGGACGAAATCGCGTATTTAGAGAGTATCGTAGGGCTCAACCCCTTGCACGGACCTCCCGCAATCAGCGGTTTCAAAGCGTGCAAAGAGGTTATGCCCAACGTCAACCACGTAGGCGTGTTTGATACGTCGTATTATTCTAACATGGAAGATTATGCGTATATTTATCCGATTCCCTACGAATTGTACGAAAAGCACAAAATTCGCCGTTATGGTTTCCACGGCACGTCGCACAGATACGTTGCGGCAAAGGCGGCGGAACTGCTCGGCAACAAAAATGCAAAGATTATCACCTGCCATCTTGGCAACGGCTCGTCTATAACGGCGACGGTGAACGGGAAAGCGGTGGATACGTCAATGGGCTTTACGCCGCAGGACGGTGTGCCGATGGGTACGCGCAGCGGTGCAATCGACCCCACGGTCGTTACCTTTATCCAGAAGGCGGAAGGCAAGACGGCGGACGAAGTGGATAAGATTTTGAATAAGGAATCGGGCCTTTCGGGCGTCGGCGGTGTTGGCAGCGATTGCAGAGATATCCGCGATGCAGCGGCAAACGGAAATTACCGTGCGCAGCTGGCGATGAAAATTCTTTGCCACAACATTAAGAAGATTGTCGGTTCGTACATAGCGGAAATGAACGGCGTAGACGCGGTGGTATTCACAGCGGGTATCGGCGAGAACGACAGAGATTTGCGCGAAGAGGTTTGCAAAGATATGTCTTTCCTCGGTATTGAAATTGACGAGGCATACAATCAAAATTGTCCCCGCGGGGAAATTGCAGATATATCTGCAAAGGGTGCAAAGGTGAAAACCTACGTTATCCCCACAGACGAAGAGTATATGATTGCTCTCGACACACAAAATTTGACAAAATAAAAAAATAATATAAAGGATGGAAAAAAACTATGAAATCTCCCTTTGAAATTAAGAAGGAAATTTGCGAAGTAGGGCACAAGCTTTGGGCGAAAGGATTCGTTGCTGCAAACGACGGTAACATCTCCGTAAAAATCAGCGAAAACGAATATTACTGCACCCCCACGGGCGTATCTAAGGGCGACCTCACCCCTGATATGATTATCAAGGTGGACAAAGACGGTAAAAAGCTCGAAGGTAAACTCAACCCCTCGTCCGAAATCAAAATGCACATGAGAGTATATCGCGAACGCCCCGACGTAACGGCAGTCGTTCACGCACATCCTCCCGTTGCTACGGCGTTCACCGTTGCGGATATCGACCTTGACCAGTACATTCTGCCCGAAGCAGTTTTGACGATCGGCGACGTTCCGACCTGCGATTACGGTACTCCCTCGACGATGGAAATTCCCGATTCGCTTGATCCGTATATCCAGAATCACGACGCATTCTTGCTTAGAAACCACGGCGCATTGACGGTTGGTTGCAACCTTCAAAAGGCGTTCTTCGTAATGGAAGAAGTTGAATTTAACGCAGTTATCTGTAAGCATGCAATGGATTTGGGCGCAGTTCACGAAATTTCCAGCGACCAGCTTAAGAAATTGATGGATCTTCGTAAGAAGATGAACTTGCCCGGCAGACACCCTGGTATCGATTACGGCGAAGAACACTCTTGCAACTGTGCAAATGCTGACCTTGTGGAAGCAATCACGAAGAAAGTTTTGGCGGCACTCGGCAAATAAGCCGCTTACGTCATAACGAAACGTAAAGGAGAAAAAACTATGGCAATCAATTGGACAGAAGCTCAGATTGAAGAAGTGGTTGCCGCGGTGATTAAAAATTTGGGTGGAAACGCGACAACGGCAAAGAGCGGTTGGGATTCCACACAATATAATGGTCGCAGACTGATCGGCGTTTACGCAGATATGAATGATGCGATCGAAGCTGCTACGACGGGGTACAAAGCCATTCGTGCAATGTCCCTGGAAGAACGCGAAAAGGTAATTTCCGCTATTCGTGAACTTACGCGCAAAGAAGCGCCCATTATGGCGAACCTTGGCGTTACGGAAACGAAGATGGGACGGGTATCGCACAAGACGGCAAAGCATATGCTCGTTGCGGACAAGACCCCTGGCACGGCGGATATCGTATCCCACGCAAAGACGGGGGATCACGGTTTGACCTTGACGGAAATGGCTCCCTTTGGCGTAGTCGGCAGTATCACCCCCAGTACCAACCCTTCGGAAACGGTAATCTGTAACAGTATCGGTATGATTGCGGCGGGCAACGGCGTTGTGTTCAACCCCCACCCCAATGCAATCGCAACCTCTAACTATGCAGTAGACCTTGTCAATCGCGCCAGCGCGATGGCAGGCGGCCCTGCGGTGCTCGTTGCATCCGTGGTAAAACCCACCCTCGATACTGCGCAAATCATGTATAAACACCCTAACATTCGCTTGCTTGTATGTACAGGCGGCCCCGGGGTAGTAAGATCGGTGCTTTCCAGCGGTAAAAAAGCAATCGGTGCGGGCGCGGGTAACCCTCCCGTAATCGTTGACGATACCGCGGATATTCAAAAAGCAGGTAAGGACATCATCGACGGTTGTTCGTTCGACAACAACCTGCCCTGTATCGCGGAAAAAGAAGTATTCGCGTTTGCAAATATCGCGGACGAGCTCATTTCCGAAATGCAGAAGAACGGCGCGTACAAGATTACGACGGAACAGGCGAACAAGCTTGCGAATATCGTTTTGGTGGAAAGCAAAAACCCCAAGACGGGTATTGTGAAAAAGACGGTCAGCCGTGATTGTGTAGGTCGCGACGCGGCGGTACTTTTGAACAAAATCGGCGTGCACGTTGGTCCGGAAATTCGTTGTATCATCTGTGAAACGAACTTTGAACACCCCTTCGTACAGGAAGAATTGATGATGCCGATTCTGCCCATCGTACGCGTAAGCGGTATCGATCAGGCAATCGACCTCGCAGTAAAAGCGGAGCACGGTAACCGTCATACGGCACACATGCACTCGAAGAATATCGACCATCTCACCCGTTTTGCAAAAGCGGTGGAAACGACGATTTTTGTTAAGAATGCGCCCTCGTATGCAGGTATCGGTTTTGGCGGCGAAGGACATACGACGTTCACGATCGCAGGTCCTACGGGCGAAGGTTTGACCAGCGCGCGGAGCTTTACTAGATTCCGCCGTTGCGTAATGACCGATTATTTCAGAATTATATAAGAGCAAAAGGAGAGAAAATAAAATGGATATTACTTCTTCTCAGGTAGAAAGCATCGTCCGTAAAATTCTCGGTGAAATGGGTTCGGCGGCAAGACCTTCTTCCGCAGGGAAAATCCCTAAGACCGCGAAAGTGGCTATGCTCACCGCGCAGAAAAAGATTGAGGTCAAAGAATATCCCGTACCCGCGCTTGGGGACGACGATATCTTGGTTAAGGTCGAAGGCTGCGGCGTGTGCGGCACGGACGTTCACGAATGGAAAGCAGACCCGTTTGGGATTATCCCCGTAACCCTCGGTCATGAAGGCACGGGCGAAATCGTATACCTTGGTAAAAATATCAAGTGTGATACGTCGGGCAAGCCTATCAAAGTAGGCGACAAGCTGGTTACTAGCGTTATCAGCTGCGGCGAATGTCATGTTTGCCGTAATCACCCCGCAAACACCAACCTTTGCGACAAGCAGGGCGTGTTCGGGTTAATTCCCCACAGCGACGCAAACCCTTTGACGGGTTGGTTTGCAGAATATCTTTTGATTCGTGGTAAGGGCTCTACGTATTTCGTAGTAAACGACCTCGATTTGAAAGAAAGAATGATTTTGGAACTTGCTTGCGTATGCGTACACGGGTTGAAGAGAGCGCAAACGACGGGGCTTATCAATTTCAACTCGAAAGTGTTGATTCAAGGTCTTGGTCCTGTT
>JBGVQH010000161.1:0-2143 GCA_045127475.1 Candidatus Scatosoma sp. | reverse complement strand
CTATTGCCGCCTCCGCAAACAGCAAATCCGCGCCGTGGGCAACCCCGCAATACAAAACCAAGTTCTCCTTTTTACATTCCGCAGCCTTCTTTTGCGTGCTCAAAAACGCACAAACTCTTGCCTGCGCATCCGTTTTTGAAAAATTTTGAATACGGGAAAGATCGATATGCCCCGTACAACCAAGCCCTTTCAACGCATACCTCCCTACGGCAAACGGTACATTTTATACCCGTTATCCGTCAAAATTTTAAACAAAATCGATATGACTTCGTTATCTTTTTTCGCCTCAAATTTTTGCAATTTTTTATCCTGAATATTTTCCAATTTTAAATCGGGATGCGTCCGCCGCTGTTCGTCCTTTTTCAGCGATTTCGGATCATACGTCCAACGCATCTCCTTCTTCTCACGCAACCAACGCTTATGCTCTTCCCACGCAAGTTCGTCCACTTCTTTGGCTTTCAGTACCCGCACTTCCTGCAAATCATACCGCTTTTTCGAAAAGAAATACCGAAGCGAGTGCATTTTATCCGCGTATAATTTCGCCACTTCGATATTGGAAATCTTATATTCCAGCGTCAATTCTTCCCACGGTTTCCCGCCGTAAATCGAACGATAATATTCATGTAATCCCATCGCCGCATCCAAAATTTGCACAAAGAAATCTCGATCGGAATACCGCGCTTTTTGCGGTTTTTGATGCGCTTGCTTTTTAGAAATTTCAATTTCGTCAAACACCTGCCCCCACTCTATGTAGGAAACGTCCTTCTCGCAAGGAATCCTCACCCCGTTGTCGTAATGACATTGATACTCAATGGCAAACACTGTATCCGTAATCAAAAACCGACCGTCCGAAGAATAATTTTCCGTACGAATCTTACGTCCAAAACACGAACGCCCGTAATCCTGCAACGCATCGGTAAAGAGCAACATCCAACCCAAAGGATCTTGTTCACAACCGAACGCCTTCACGTACATTTGAAACCAATCGTCACCCACGAGCTGCCATGAATATCCGTTATGTAAGAAAATCGCGAACAGCGCGTACAAATACCCACGCGCGTGTTCCTTTGGCACTCGTTCCCAATCGATTTCCCCAAACAAAATCCCCGTCGAAAAATAAGCGTGATCCATATGCTTTTTTCCGCGCGGCAAGTCATAAATAATCTTTTTCAAATACTCTTCGTTCCCGCCAAATACTTGCACGGACAAATAAGCGAACAGGCTCTGAAAATCCCCGATCCGATCCTTGGGTAAAAAATCAAGCTTCTCTTGCGCGGTTTTGGAAATCTTTTCAAATCCTTCCAATCCATCAAAACACACGCTGGGTAAAACCAGCCTTTCGCTTTGCAATTCGCTCTGATACTGTCGAATCTGCGCAAACGCCAATTCAAACGGATAGCCGATATCATGAAATAAAGAGGTAATCCCCCAATAGAGCAAAAACTCTTTTTTATACTCCGCCTCCGTTCTCGATACGTCGCCTAAAAACTGCTGGAAATATCGACGGTATTTCGCGTTCGATTGATAAATCGCAAGCCCCATTACGAACACCAAAACGCTGTGCGAATAATGGTCGCGCTGGGTCGCCGCCAATCGTCCAGCATTTTCCTCATACGCGTTTAAAAGGGTTAAAATCCGTTCGCAATTTCCGTTATAGCCGCTCCCAAACGGCTGAAAAATTTCGCAATAGCAATAAAACACCTCGAACGCGTTTTCGCGCGTGCGCTCTTTCAAAAACCGCAAAATCGACACTTCCAAGCACAGCAAATCAATTCGCTCCGCACGATCCGCCAAGCAAAGCTGCGCCTTTCTTCGATATGCCAAATCATCAAAAAACCGCCTGCAATACACGTCCAATTTTTGCATAGTTTCTCCTTTCATCTCACACCTGCCCCCTTCTTTTGATCTTTTTACCGTTTTACAATCTTATATCCGTTTTGTTTCAACAACCAATACGCACCGTCTAACAGCTGATAATCGTATTTGATGACGTCGCTATCCTTTTCCGTCTTTCCATCCTCACGGCTCGGCTTAGACACCATTTTCCGAAATGCAACCAATCCGTCGAACGTCGTCAAATTCCCATGACGGCATAATTCATAGCTCTTCCCGTTCGTATACTCACCCGTTTTTTCGTCCTTTT
>JBGVQH010000160.1:0-13558 GCA_045127475.1 Candidatus Scatosoma sp. | reverse complement strand
TTACTTTGCCGAGTATAAAGGAATTATCGGCAAATAAGAGAGGGATATATGTCAACGAAACGTTTAGAGGAGCAAATTCGGTTTATTTTAGAAATTGATAAAGAAAAGAACATTTTGCGCCAAACGCATATCAGTGGCTTTGCCCGCCAAGAAAACGACGCGGAGCATGCTTGGCACATGGCGACGATGGTGTATTTGTTAAAAGAATACGCCAACGAAGAAATCGACCTTGCTAAAACGATGATGATGGCGCTTATCCACGACGTGGTGGAAATCGACGCGGGGGACGCGTATGCGTACGATACGCAGGCGCTCGCCACGCAAAAGGAAAAGGAAGAGAGGGCGGCACGGCGCATTTTTGGTTTGCTCCCCGACGACCAGAGGGACGAACTGCTGGCTCTGTTCGAGGAATTTGAAAAAGGGGAAACGGCGGAGGCGAAATTCGCCAAGGCAATGGATAATTTTCAGCCCCTTTTGTTAAACGATAGCAATAACGGTGGGGATTGGCGGCAGCACGGTGTCTGCAAAACGCAGGTGCAAAATCGTCAAATCCGTACGAAAGGCGGTGCGGAAGAAATTTGGAAACATACGCAAGCGCTTATCGAAAAAAACGTAAAAAAAGGTAACATCAAGGACGAATAACGTGTAAAAAGAGCCGCCCCAAGCAAAAGGGGGCGGCTCTTCGTATACACTATTTTATACCTAGAATTTCGTTTGCGTCCACGTCTAAAACAACGCAAAGATTGGCAAACGTGTCTAACGCAGGCATTTTCTTTTGGTGCAGATATTGCCCGATTGCTTGTTGACATACGCCGATTTTTTTTGCGATTTCAGTCTGAGTTAAGTTGCTTTGCCGAATTGCCGTAATCAATCTTTCTCGAATTTCTTCTAAAGTAACCATAATTTTGCTCCTTTTTAATATTTTACCACTAATGCTAGTAAAAATGCTTGACTTACTAGCATTGCTAGTGTTATTATATATTTACTACCCATGATAGTAAACAAAAAGGCGGTGCAAAATTATGGACAATAAAAAGGTGCTCAAAACAAGAGTAGCGATAGAGTGGCATTTTGCTGGTTGGTATTTTCAGGTGTTTCCGCAGATGATACAAGGGGGAAGTTTTTACTGACGAGCATTTTCAGAAAAAGTATAAAGAGATGATAGAATATATCAATGACAAAATAGAGCCTCGTTCGCGGGCGGATATAATCGATACGTACGTCGTGATTGAACAGAAAAGGGAATAATAAAGAGCCATCCCAAAGCGGGATGGCTCTTCGCATAGTGTTCAATAAAAATTATCTTTCGTTGATAAGCTTGGTCAATGCAACGGGGTCAACGATTTTGCCGTCTTTGTAAACGCGCATATTACCCGACGCGATTTCGTCAATCAAGATGACTTCGCCGTTGTTATAACCGAATTCAAACTTAATATCCCAAAGGTCGCAACCGATAGTTTTCAAATCGTCTGCAACGACTTTCGTGATTTTCAAGGTTTGCTCTTTCATGGAATTGAACATATCCATATCCATAACGCCAAGAGCGGCAAGACCTTCTGCGGTAACGAGAGGATCGCCCTTTTCGTCGTTTTTAAAGGTGCATTCTACGTAGCCGCCCTCCAAAGGAGTGCCGTCTTGGATATATTCGCCGTATCTGCGGATAAAGCTACCCGTAGCAACCAAACGGCAGATAACTTCCAAACCATGACCGAATACTTTACCAGGGAGAACTTCCATGGTAGCGTTTTCGATATCAGCGGAAACGTAATGCGTTTTAATGCCTGCCTTTTTCAGCAGTTCAAAATAGTAAACGGAAGATTTTAAGTTTGCTTTGCCGATCCCCTCGATGGTAAGCCCTACGGTATTTTCACCGGGGTCGAACACGCCGTCTTTGCCCGTGCAATCGTCCTTGAATTTCAAAAGAACGTTGCCGTTTTCTAATTTGTAAACGTCTTTGGTTTTGCCAGTGTAGATTTTTTCCATTTTATAAAACCTCTTTTTTAAGAATAACGATTTTAGCGGAGCAGCTTTTTTGCGTCAGCCGATTTCCGAAAATAATTATAACAAATTTATTTAAATTTTACAATAATATGAAAGCCGTTCTGCAAAAAAAGTTTAAAAAAATTTTTCATGCGTATCCTTGTGGGAAATTATTAGATGCTTGGAATTTTAATTTTCCCTCGATATTTAACCTCCAGCATGCGGTATCCCAACGCCTCATGAATCATCAGCCTATTGCACTATACTTGCTTGGTAACGTCTGCACCGTCAAAGGTGATTTTTTAATTACGGGAAAACTCAATGGATTCGGTGGAAAACCTGAACTGACCGTCTTCCCTAAAGTATGCTTTTTGAATGGGGGAATACCACTCTACGTCTATGGTTTTTCCATCTGCCGAAACATAATAGGTTGCTACCATACCAACAAGCCGATTATAGGCGGAATCTCCGTTTTCTACGATAAGCGGTTGTCCTACGTTGTTAGCGTCAATTCCCTGCGGGTCGCAAAGCATTTGAACGACGACGTTGCCGTTAACGCCTTTATCTTTACGATAAACGATAGTATCGTAAGAAACGTGGCCGCAGAAAAGCATCTTAATATTTTCGTGTTGGCTTACAAATTCTTCCCACATCTCGTCGCCGCAGTTTGCCGCAGAGCCGTTCAGTCCGTATTTTCCCGTCATACCGCCGCCGTCAGACTCTTCAATATATTTATTGTTTTGGTCTTCCGCCCACATATATCCGTGCGTGGTAACGATTACGTTGTGGTTAGGGTATTGCTTTATAATATCACTTGCCCAGCTGAGCGTGTCGTCGGTAGGGCCGTAGTCCATAACAACTACCATATATTCAAGCTGGTCGTTCCCCGTAAAGAAATGAATCGTATTGGTCGGCTCGTTATTATAGCAATAGGTATACTGCTGAGTATACCCTTTGTTGCTACTGCCAAAGTAAGTATTGAAATAGCTATCTGCTTTTGCCGTATCCACTTTGCCTTTTTTTGGCGATCCTTCGCCGCCGCCAACGTAATCGTATATAAAATAGGGTTCCATGCCGGCATAGGAGGCATTATCTCTTAAACAGGCATTCGCAAACCAGTCGGTTGCGAGGTCGTGATTTCCGCGAACGATAGAATAGGGGACGACGCCGTTCATTTTGCTTGTAACTCTAACAGCCTCCTCCCATTCGTTTTTTGCGTTAAAATCGGTGATGTCGCCAAGACCGAAAACATGCTTGACTTTTTTCTTTTCCACGTTGTCAACGATATAATCGTAAATCATATCCATATAGGTATTGTTCTTTTGGCAAACGCCTTTGGCAAGACCCATCACGCTGTACCTAGATACTACTTGCGTATCGCCGACGAGCATAAAAGAAAAGGCGTAATCATCAGGATTATATTGGGGAGTTGTTGACCATTTCCAAAGACGTGCCTCATTATAAGCGTGATTGCGATTGACGGATAAATCGTGCAATATAGATACGTCGTTTTGAAGATTAGTAAAGTTATAGGCAAGCATTAAATTTTTATCGCTATAATTCGTGCCCTTTTTATAATCGTCGTTTATTTCGTTTGCATTTCTGTAATCAGCATAGAGAGAAACGGAATACAATTCGCCTTGGAATCTATGGTTATCGTTTTTTGCTAAGTCATTGCCGATAGACAGCTTGTTATATACGGGGAAAGTATAGTTAACGGGATTTGTATTCGCCGCTCTTGCTACCATTTGTTTAAGTGCGCCGTTAACGTAGCAGTAAAAATTATTGTAGTCAATCGTAATGGCAAGATGTACCGTTGAACCGTTTGCCACTTGCACCTTATCAAAGGTTACGTGATAGCTATTCACTTTTACGATTTCGTGTAAATAAAGAGACGGACAACCGTTCGGCTCGATTTTTAATAAGAAGAGTGCGCTCGTCGTGCCAGTGTGATTTGGACCGTTTCCGCAGTTGCCTAAAATATATGATTGGTTGGCGTTGAGTTCGGCGTTTGTAATTTTAAATTCTGCCTCGTAGCTGAGCGGGGTTTGAGATAACGCCTGCTTCACCTCAAAACTGTTCCCTGTGGCAAAGCGCATGCCTGTTTTTGGGGTAGAATCCGTTTCGGAGGAAGAATCTGTTTCGGAGGAAGAATCCGTTTCGGAAGAAGAATCCGTTTGGAGAGAGGATTCTGTTTCGGGATAGGAGGCGGTAATTTCAATAGATGAACACCCTACGCAAAAGAGCGTGAATATTGCACAACACAACAATGCTACAATTTTTCTCATTAGCTTCATGATTTTACACCATCTAATTATATACGATTATCGTTTATATGATTATAACATTATATCTTGATGATGTCAATATTTAAGCTGTTCGCAAAAATGAAATTCGGGTAAGAAAATTTGCAGGGATTTTTTGTTTTGCAAATTAAAACACTTTACAAGAAAAAGATTTTGCGGTATAATAATTAGGTATAATCGTCTTATTATGTCTTATTGTGCATTCTTGCGAAAAGACAGGGCAGGGAACGTATATGAAAATTTCGCAAAATTGGAAAGATTATTCGATTATCGCCACGGGCGACGGATATAAATTAGAGCGTTGGAAAGACGTGTATTTGCTCCGTCCCGATCCGCAGGTGATTTGGGCGGCGCAGACCGACCTTTTTTCCTATCCCAAACTCAACGCGTATTATAAGCGCAGTGAAAAGGGTGGCGGCGGTTGGAAGATTTTGCGCCCTTTCCCCGACGAATGGAATATTGGCTATGACGAGCTGGATATCCGTTTTAAAATCAAGCCGATGGGCTTTAAACATACGGGTTTGTTCCCCGAACAGGCGGTAAACTGGGAGCGTATGTCCGACTTGATTAAAAACGCGGGCCGACCGATTAAGGTTTTAAATCTGTTTGCGTACACGGGCGGGGCTACGGTGGCTTGCGCCAAGGCAGGGGCGCAGGTAACCCACGTGGACGCCGCAAAGGGCATGGTGGAACGCGCGGGTGAAAACGCAAGGCTTTCGGGGATTGATACGGGGATTCGTTATATCGTAGACGATTGCTTAAAGTTTGTGCAACGGGAAATTCGCCGCGGCAACAAATACGACGCGATTATCATGGACCCTCCGTCCTACGGCAGAGGCCCGAACGGCGAAATGTGGAAGATTGAAAACGATTTGTATAAATTTGTCGAACTTTGCGCTCAGGTGCTTTGCGACAATCCCTTGTTCGTGCTGATTAATAGCTATACGACGGGTTTACAACCGATGGTTTTACAAAATATTTTACAGTTAACCTTGAAAGATTTCCACGGCAGAGTGGAGGCGTACGAGGTCGGTATCAAGACGGAGGAGGGAATCTCCCTTCCATGCGGTGCAGGAGGTATGTTTATCAATGACGGAAGTAAGCGTGATGCCTGAATTGAATATTTTATACGAGGACAATCATATTATCGTGGTATTAAAGCCCCAAATGGTGGCTTGCTGTCCTGACGAGAGCAAAGACGATAATCTGTTGGATATGGTCAAGCAGTATATTAAGCTCCGCTATGAAAAACCGGGCAACGTATACGTAGGCTTGGTACATAGACTGGATCGTCCGACGGGCGGAGTCATGGTGTACGCGAAAACGAGCAAGGCAGCGGCGCGCCTTACCGAGGGCTTGCAATCGGGAGATTTTGAAAAAAAATATCTCACCGTGCTTTGCGGTACGCCTGAAACCCAGCGGGGTACGCTTTGCAACTATCTTAGAAAAAATACCGTAAACAATATGGTGTATATTTGTACGCCGTCCGAAGAGGGCGCAAAATATGCAGAGCTTGATTATAAGGTGGTGGAAGACAAGGGGAAATATTCCTTGGTAGAGGTGCGCTTGCACACGGGCAGAACGCATCAAATCCGCGTACAAATGGCGGGGATTTCCCGCCCGATTTACGGGGATATGCGCTATGGCGGTGCGTTAGCACAAAAAGGCAAACTCGCTCTTTGGGCGTATTCGTTGTCCTTTTTACACCCGATTACAAAGGAACGCTTAAAATTTATCGCCTCTCCCCCCGAAACGGAAGTGCCTTGGAAAGCCTTTGACCTTTCCAAAGCGGTGGAAATTAAGTGAAAATTTAATAAAATACGAAAAACACATCAAATCCCTTTGAAATGCGTTTGACAAAAAGGGGATTTCGGTGTAAAATAAATAAGTACGATATTGCAGACAAGCTGTTTGCAAATACTCTAAAAGGCAAAGGTTCTTATGAAAAAGACGAACAAAAAACTGATTACATTATTGCTTAGCGGTATGCTGGGCGTAGCGGCACTCGGTACGGGGCTTTTGAAATCGGACGTCGTATCGGCGGACGAGACGACGGCTACGGCGAAAACGTATGAGCTTTCCAAAATTTTCGCCACCGACGCCTCCGACGCATCCAGCGTTATCGGTGCGGATAAAAAGGGCGACAAAAACGCTACGGTAGAAACGGCGAGATTTACCCTTTCCAAGGGCGAAAGCGTGGAATTTAGACGTAATCTTGCGTTGAAATGGTTTGACGAGGTCAACGGCGTGGTTGGCGCGCAGTATTTTGCGATGCAATTTGCAATCGCAGAAGCAAACTTTGATAAGCTGTCCATCGTGCTTGAAAGCGAATCCGCCGTAGCAAATGAAGACAATAAAGCGACGAATAAGCTTACGTTTGCAAAGTTGGAAAACGGCAACTTTTCGGTTGCGGTCAACGGCACAGTTTCCACAACGGAAATTCTGGCGGCGGATATCGGCAAGAATATGACGCTTACCCTTTCGGAAACGGACGGCGCGGATTACGGCACGTTCAACGTTGTATTGAACGGTACGGCGTTGCAACAAAAGGTAGTATTAGAAGATGGCACGGAAAAGATCGTGGCACTTCCGTTTGAAAATATCGGCGCAAACTACGCGGCGTATACTAGCGGTAAAGTAATTCCTCTTTCGATTGTATCGGAAAAAGAGGAAAATACGGACGGTGAAGAAACGACGGCTTTGGACAGCGTTGTCTACCTGTACGAATTGAATAACCAAAAATTTGATAATATCGTAACGGAAACGGTGGACAATAAGAGCGTGAAAAAAGTTCCCGATACGGCAGCACCCGTTATCGTGATTAACGACGATATTGCAGACGGCTTGTTGATCGCTACGGCGTTTGCGTATTATTCGCCGACCGTTATCGACGTTATGCCCAACAGCGATGCTAAGATTGCGACAAGATCTTTCTATCAATGGAATCCTACCGATACGGCAGTAACGTATAATACGGAAATGAAGTCTTCCCATTACTTTATGGAAACGACCTATTACGTAGCAACGGACGACAGCATGTACGCGACCAAGACGGAGGCGTTGGAATCGGGTAAAGAGTTTAAACCGACCACCGTTTATAAGGTAAACGGCAATCAGGAATTCCTTTCGGTAAAATACGCGGTGTCGGACGACTCGATGGAAGTGGCTAAGACAACCAAGGAATATCAGTTGGCTTGGTATGCAGAGGATAGCGCAACGAAAGATGACCTTGGCGACGGTGTTGAATACGTTATTCTGAACGACAAAAACGAGGGTGCAACCTATAAATATATTGCGCTTGGCGATGGCGAGAATGTACTTTTAGACGAGGACGGCAACGCAGAGGGATCTGCGGAATACGACGAAACGAAAACGCTGGCGGCGGCGGTTGCGGAATATCAAAGCGCACTCGCGCAAGCGGCAGAGGAAGCCGTTGCAGGTAGTAACTCGTATATCTATTTCCCGTCTTTGGCTTGGTTGATCCAAGACAACAACGGCTACCGTAATTTGAAATTTGTAATCTGCTACAAGTCGCCTACGTCGACTGCGGGTAAGAGCACCTCTCCGCTGAGCTATAACGGGCTGAGACTTTCGACGACGGACGAGGGGTATTATCAATTTAAAGTGTACGCAACGGACGCGGCTGGCAACGGTATGGAATATTATCACGACGGCAAGCTGGTAACCGTGAATGCTTCTAATATTTGGGATATTGAAGAAATTCCCTCCTTCTCTTACGAGATTGAAAGAAAGGGCGTGTCGATTAAAAATGACAGCGATACCTCGACAAAGAGAAAGGACGACGTTGAATTTAATGGTAAATTCAGTGGCTTTAGCGACCCTTCTATCGTAGGTATCAAGAGCCGCAAGAGCGCGTATGCGTTGTATAAAGTGGATACAAACTTGTATAATGACGGGCTTTCCACTTCGCAAAAGCAGCTGACGACCAGTGTGATGGCGGGCGTTACGTACGCAAGCTTAAAGAGCGATATTGACGAACAATTTAAGGCGGGTAACATTCCTGGGAAAGGTCAATATTTCGATTTGTATCTGGAATTGTACGTGAAGAGATTGGCGAAAGCGCTTGAAATAACCTCTAATGCAGACATTGCAAAGCTTGCGTCTTGCTTTATCCGTATCGACGAATACGACAGCTCGATTGCCGAAGGTGATGCGGGTTGGGATACCAACAAGTTCAAGTGGAACTCTTCCAGCAAAACCTTTGAAGCGGTAGAAAGATGCGAATATTTGATTTTTGCAGATTACTACGAAGACGGACTGGCTACGCAGCGTATTGCAGCGTATAAGGTTATCGAGGTAGAGGCGGAAGAAGACGTCAACTACATCAAGACGAAATGGATTAAGGACAACATCACGTCGGTTGTGCTGTTTGCAATCGCAGGGGTAATGTTCGTTATGATTATTGTTCTGTTGCTGATTAAGCCTTCGGACGAAACGTTGGAAGAGGTGGAATTAGAGGCGGACGAACAGGATAAGAAAAAGAAAGAAAAGAAGAACCGCAAATAATTTGTGATAACCAAAAGGGACGATGATAACATCGTCCTTTTTGCTTGCCTTTTTATGCATGATTTATTATAATAATAAGGAAAGGAGAACGACTATGTTACAGCTTGTATCGGATAGGGAGCAAAGCTTAAAAGAATTTACCGAAAACAACTACGCGCAAGCGGCGTTCTTTTGGAATATTCTTTTAAAAAATAAAGATATCCGCGTGAATGGTATGCGTGTAGGGGCAGATATGCCCTTGCGTGCAGGGGATACTGTTTGTTATTATCTGACGGCAAAACAGGCGGACAAGGCGGCTTTTTATTCCGTCTATGCAGATGAAAACGTGCTGATTATCGACAAGGAAAGCGGCGTAAATTCCGAGGCGATATTTGCTGCTCTTGCAAGGGAAAGAGAATGTTATTTTATCCATCGCTTGGACAGGAATACGAGAGGGTTGATGGCGTTTGCGTTGAACGCGCGTGCGGAAAGGGCTTTGCTTTTGGCGTTTAAGGAAAAACGGGTGGAAAAACGGTATCACGCGTTGTGTTTTGGGGATTTTGCCAAGGCGGAGGACGTGTTGACGGGGTATCTGAAAAAGGACGAGCAGCGTGCTTTGGTCAAGGTGTTCGACAAGCCTGTTTTAGGTGCGGAAAAGATTGTTACGGAATATCGCGTGTTAGAAAAGAAAGATGGATTAACAAGGGTGGAAGTGGTTTTGCACACGGGCAAGACGCATCAAATCCGCGCGCATTTGGCACATATCGGTTGTCCGATTGTCGGGGATATGAAATACGGCAGCAACGCAAAAAACAAGGAGTTGAAAACGTCGCGGCAATGCTTGGTGGCAAAGCGTTTGCGTTTTGTTATGGAGGGCGAATTTGCCTATTTAAACACCAAGGAATTTTGTTCGCGTTTTCAAGCGGAATTGTATTAAGGCATGTCGTATAGGCGGCAAACTTAGGTTTTTGCAACCGATAGTTGTCATTTGGAAACGCGAAGGTGGTTGCGTGTTTTTTGGGGAAGTGTTATAATACCCGTACAAAAATCGAAAGGAGAAAAACACGATGACTTTTGGCGAAAAATTATCAAAAGAGAGAAAGGTGAACAATTACACGCAAGAACAGCTTGCGGACATTTTAGGGGTTTCTCGGCAGACCGTCAGCAAATGGGAATTAGACGTTGCCTATCCGGAAACGGAAAAATTGATTAAACTGGGTGAGCTTTTTCATTGTTCCATGGATTACCTGTTAAAGGAAACGGTGGAAGAGAAATCGTGCGTATGCTTGGACGAGGACGGCAAGAGAGAACGGGCGGAAAAGAACAAACGCCGAGCAAAAAAGGCGTTAAAAATCGGCGGAATCGTATTTGCGGTATTGCTGGCTATCGATATTATATCCTTTATCGTATACGTCAGCGTACGCGGGTTGCCGCAGTAATAAAAACAGGATAAAGACAGGGGTAGGTATGCAACCATGGAAGAACAGAAGATAAAAAAACGCCTCGTTGTGGCGACAGGTAACGCGCATAAACTGAGGGAAATTGCCGAAATTTTTACCGATTTTGAGGTGCTTTCGCAAAAAGAAATGGGTTTTTGCGAAGAAGTAGAAGAAACGGGAAAAACCTTTGCAGAAAATGCACTCATTAAGGCACGTGCCGCGGCAAACGCTTTGGGTTGTATTGCTCTTGCAGATGACAGCGGGCTGTGCGTGGACGCGCTTGGCGGCGAGCCAGGGATTTACAGTGCGCGCTATGCAGGGGGGCACGGTTCGGATAAAGCAAATCGGGATTTGCTGTTACAAAACATGGAGAACGTTACCGACCGTACGGCGTACTTTATCAGCGCGATTGCACTCGTGTATCCTAACGGAAAGGAGCTTGTTGCCGAGGGCAGAACGTATGGGAAGGTATTGTATGAGGAACAGGGCGAGGGCGGCTTTGGGTATGATTGTATTTTCGAAAGCGACGATTTGAAAAAATCGTTCGGGCTGGCGACTGCCGAAGAAAAGAATGCCGTATCCCATCGTTTCCGCGGTTTGCAAGCCATGTTAAAGCTTTGGCAAGCAGAAGAAAAATGAAAACGCTGATTATCCTTTCAGATACACACGGCAACGCGAACGCCGTGGCGGATTTATTGCCGCGTATTGCGGAAAACGATTACGTAATTCATCTTGGCGACGGGGCGGGGGATATGCGTGAAACGCGCAGTCTTTATCCCGATAAGGTATACGCTGTGGGCGGTAATTGCGATTTCTTTTCACTCTTGCCTCAAGAGGGGGAGTTGGAAATAGAGTGTGTAAAAATTTTTTACACGCACGGGCATAAGTACGGGGTGAAAGATGGCAGGGAAAAGCTTGCCGCAGAGGCAAAACGCCGCGGTTGTGATATCGCTCTGTACGGGCATACTCATATCGCGATGATTGACGAAATCGACGGAGTAACGCTGATAAACCCTGGTTCGCTGCGCTATCCTGCGGGCAAAGGCGGCAGCTATTGTTATTTGGTTGTCAACAGGGACAAAGCAACCCCCGTTATCGTCGGGGATAGATATTTCTAAAAATAAAAACCTCACCAAGCGGTGAGGTTTTTCTAATCTCTCAAAATTTATTCGTGGAATTCTAAGGTAAACGATTTGCTTGCAGTGCTGTCGGGCACAATTTTAATCATATGCGGCTTGGTTTCCAGCTCTACGATTTTTCCGTCGATTGCGGGCAATGCGCTCCACGGTTCTAAGCACACGTAGGGGGCGTCCGTCTTGCAGGCGTGCCAAAATCCGATAAAGGGGTATTCGTCGTATTTCATAGTAACGTAACGGCTTTCCTTGTCGCAACGCACCGAAACTTCGCCCGAGGATTTTTCCAAAATAATGGCGTCGTGGTCGAATAAATCGTGCCTAAGGGGCAGTTTTACACCGTCCACTAAATCGTATGCTATCGCCTTGTCCGCCATAAACAAATCGCTCTCGCCAAGGAGCTGTCGTTTCACGTCCGTCTTTTTTCCAAAATCCAAATAGTATTCCTCAAACGTGCCCTTACCAAACGGAACGTTGATGCCAGGGTGTCCGCCGAAAGCGCAAAGCATATCGCGGCTGTCTTTATTTGTCGCAGTGTATTTCGTCGTTAAGGAATTGCCGTTCAAGATAAATGAAACGCGGAATTCAAAAGCAAAGGGATATTCCTTTTTCGTTTCTTCGCTTGAAACAAACAAAAAGGTCAACGAGTTTTCCGTTTTATTTTCCAAAACAAACTCGTAATATCTTGCCAAGCCGTGCGCGCGAGAGGGGTAGGTTTTGCCGTCATAGGTAAATACGCCCTCGTACATTCTGCCGATAAAGGGGAAGAGATTGTACGCACGCCCCGTCCAGTATTTGGGGTTGCCCTGCCAAATATATTCCACGCCCGTCTTTTTAGAAAGAACGGACATCAGTTGCGCGCCTTTGGTATCGACGGCGATTTTTAAGATTTCGCTTTCAAGAGTATGTATCATAATAACTCCTTTTTTTGTGGGGTTTATCGTGCTTTTATTATAGCACGGAATTGTCGATTTGTAAAGAATAAAACGCGCTCTTTTATTTTTTTGGAAAAGTCGACAAGTTTTTACAAAAAAACGCGCTTGTTTAGATGACTTTTTTGTCGATTTGTTGTATAATCAAAGTGTTGATGCATGGCAAATGTCATTGTGTAAGGATTAAAAGAGGTATAGAAATGAATCAACACGTAGTCAACGTAATTATGATGCTTGCGGCGTGCGGCGCTTTCCTTGTTGGCTTTAAATTTTTAAGCGACAATATGGAAAAGCTGTTCGGCAACAGTTTAAAAAAGTTGTTCAATAAAACGTCGGATAAGAAATGGGTGGGCGTCGGTATGGGCGCGGTATCTACGGCGGTGGTGCAAAGTTCGGGCGTTACCACGGTCATGGTTGTCGGTTTTGTAAACGCGGGCATTATGACTTTGTATCAGGCAGCGACGGTAATTATGGGTGCAAATATCGGTACGACGATTACGGCACAGCTAGCGGCGTTTAGTTCTTTTGATATTGCCCCTGTCTTTATATCCTTGCTCTTTATCGGCGTTATGATGGAAATGCTTTCCAAAAACGAGAAAGTACGTTCAATCGGTCTTGCGCTTGCGGGGTTGGGACTTGTATTCTTCGGCTTAGAAATTATGTCGGACGCGATGGGCGGATATAAAAATTCTCCCGCGGTGCGCGACATGCTCTCTTCTATGAAGAACCCTTTTTTGTTGCTGTTATTCGGTGTTGTTTTTACTGCGCTTTTGCAATCGTCTAGTGCAGTAACGACGATTATTATCGCTATGGCGGGGCAAGGGCTTTTAATCGGCGGCGGTGGTAATGCGGTGCTGTTTATCATTCTTGGGTCTAATATTGGTTCGTGCGTAACGGCACTCATTTCGTCCATCGGTACGTCCGAAAATGCAAGACGTGCCAGTATGATTCATTTGCTCTTTAATATAACGGGCGCGCTGTTGTTTACGGTTATGCTGCTCATTTGGCAAGAAAGCGTAGTTGGTTCATATTTTTACGAGGTTACTTTTGTCAAATGGTTCGCGCAGCCTACGACGCAAATTGCAATGTTCCATACTTTCTTTAACGTGCTCTGTACGTTAATCTTCTTGCCTTTCACCAAAATTTTGGTTACCATTTCCAAGTTGATTATCCGCGAAAAAAAGCAAACGGAAAAAGCACCTTGGGAACTCGTATATATGGATAAACGTTTCTTAACGACACCGTCCGTTGGGGTCGGTCAG
>JBGVQH010000159.1:0-2528 GCA_045127475.1 Candidatus Scatosoma sp. | reverse complement strand
CGCAACTCTCACCATCTCCACCAAAAAAACTAAGTTGAACCGTCAACTTAGGGTAATAAAAACTCGTTATTGCGTTGGGAAAATAGATACCAAGGCTATAACGAGTTTTATTGTATGCGGATTACTTTTCTAAAATTTTTTCTACGATACGTTCGGCGATTTTTTGCATGCCGAGATCGCTGGGGTGCATAGCCACCCCCTCGTGCCAATATTTCCCAATCGCCATGTTTTGCTTGTCCTTGCCAAGATCCCCCAGTTTGATTAGCGCGTAGCTCTTTTCTGCCGCCACCGTGTGTATCGCATCGTCGATTATCGGGGCGCTCCAAAAAAGGTCGGTAACGATCACCTTGGCGTTTGGATTAGGGGACAGGTATTCTGCCATTTTCGCAAAGTGGGGCGCGATAGGGTGTTTGTCAAATTCGTCCTTTGCCGACCACAAATTTTCGCCCAAGCGAATAACGATGATGTCGGCGTTAAAATCTCTTGCGGCGGCGCAGTCGAGTATATTCTCGTCCTTGTAATACCGCCGTTCCCATTTGGCGCAGTTGGCGATACAGTAATTGATTTTGCCGAGTTTTTCTTCCAAAAGCCTTACCGCAACGTGGACGTAATCCTTTTCTTTTGCGGATGCAGCCATACCCCAGTCGCCAAACCAACCGATATCGCTTTTCGGAGCGTGCCGCGTGATAGAATTGCCCGCAAACAAAACGTTGTATTTTCCGCCTTGCTCAGTTATCATGACGTTGTCCGATACCTGTGCCCGTGCGGAAACTGTATTTTTTTCAATATTCATAATATGCACCTAGGGGTACTTGTAAAAATCAGTCGTGCCATTCTTCAATGACTTCTCGATTTTCTAAATATGCAAACATATTTGCAATCAAGGTGTTCCAGCTGGAAAAGCCTTTGTTGAAAACGCCCTCGCCCGTTTCGGGATGGTAATATTCGTGAAAAGCGCCGTTTTTCATAAAGTCGTTGTTTAACAGTTCGATAGTGCGCTCTGCCAACGTCTTGCCCTCGGTTTTGTAGCCGTAGCGCACCAAGCCCTTAAAGACGAAATAGTTGGACAAAATCCAAACGCCGCCTTGCCAGCTGGACGGATTACCCGTGCCGACGATACGGTACATTTTTTCATATTTGGACAGGGAGCGTACTCCGTATTTTCCCCAAAATGCTCGCTCGTCCAAAAGGTTTTCGCGAACCATGCGTTCGGCCTGTTCTTGCGTGGGGATACCTGCCCAAAGAGGCAAAAAGGAGCTCCAACAGCCCAAGCGCTGGATAAGGGTGGAATAATGTCTAGGCGCGCCGCTATGCAGCAAAACGTTGTTATCAATCGGGCGCAGATTGATGTCGCAGCTATAATACATGCCGTCCTTTTCATCATAACAATGCAGGTTGATTGCCGTTTTCAATTCTGCTCGTTTTGCGTCGTAATATGCCTGTTTTTCCTTGTCGCCGATTAAACCCGCAAGGTATGCCATCGCGCCCAATTCCATATACATAAGACTGTTTAAGAAGATGGATGCGGAGCTGTTTTCAGGGCGGTAAAAGGTGGATGGGTCGTTGTCTACGCCGATAGCAAAATCGTCGAAGAAATAGAACAGTCCGCTTTCATGTTTGGCGTTGTTTTCGTAAAAAGAAACAAACCGCTCCAAGCTTGGATAAATTTCCTTTAACCAAGCCACGTCCAGAGTATACTTGCTGATAAAAGCGACGTGTTGGGCAAGGACGGGCTTATGCACGTTTCTGTGCGGCATAATGGGGGCAAGGTCAAATTTTGGATTGCTTGCAATCACGATATCGATACTCCCGTCCGCGCGTTGCGCGTTGAGAAAGTTCATTACCGAGCCTTTTTCGTGCGCGAACAGCTTATCTGCCGTGCCCTGTTCCGTGGCGATTTGACGTACGGCGATATTGTTTACCCAATTTCCCCAATCCCACAGTTGTCCTGGGTAGGAATTTTTTTTGGTTACGACGATGGACGGATGTAAGAAATTACCAACGGGAGGCGCTATTAAGCTGTTTCCTAAATCGATTACGTATGTTTTTAATTCGGTGTACTGCATTATGATATATCCTTAAAACTTAATAATATTGATGAGCAATAATCCTATGAACAGAATAATTAACCCGACGATACAAAGGGGTTTAATTTTTTCTTTAAAGAAGAAAGTAGCCATTAGTAAGCTTAATACGA
The DNA here is from genome assembly GCA_045127475.1 of Candidatus Scatosoma sp. Taxonomy (GTDB): domain Bacteria; phylum Bacillota; class Clostridia; order Christensenellales; family Borkfalkiaceae; genus Scatosoma. Next base: position 331 of record JBGVQH010000159.1, on the reverse strand, counting down.
GTGCTGCGCCTTGCGCCAAGGGATAAACCTGCACGGCGGGAAGTCGGTCAGCCGCCAAGGTTTTGAAATAGGTATTGCAAAAGAGGAAAATTGCCATGACGGCGATATACAGTGTTTTGCGTTTGTCCCACGCCGCGGCTTTGTTGCCGTCGGGGTTTTCCGCCGTGTAAGGTTTCTCTCTCAGGCATAAAAATACGGCAAGGAGCACGACTGCGGAAAAGACGTAGATATAGAAATTGAAAACGGACGCGGGCGTTCCGTTTGCGTTGTAGGTAAAGATTTTTTGCGTGAAATCGGTAACGCCGTTGGCGAAACCTACGGCGAGGAGTAA
>JBGVQH010000158.1:0-2547 GCA_045127475.1 Candidatus Scatosoma sp. | reverse complement strand
TATTTCCGAACTTGCGGATAACGTAACGAAATATACCAAACGCGAAGTAAAAGACAACCTTGTTTTCTCGGAGGGTATCAACGAAAAACTTGCGGAAATGCACGAAAAATTGCACGAGCAGTACGCGCTCGTCAAACGCATTGTGTTGGAGGACGAGAAATCTCTTATCGAGGCGTCGGATAAGTTGGAAGACGAAATCGATTGTATGCGCCGTGCGCTGGTTGCTGACCATATCGAAAGATTGAGCAAAGGCAAATGCCGTCCCGAAAATAATACGATTTTCATCAATCTCGTTTGCAATTTGGAACGTATTGGCGACCATTTGAACTTTATCGTACACAGTATGGATTCGGATAAAAATTAAAAAAAGATAATAAGGAAAGCCCCCGAAACATGTTCGTTTCGGGGGCTTTCCTTTGGGCGCGTTCCTGCGCCGAATAAAAAACAATCCCCTTTTCCGAGGAAAGGGGAGTATATGGCGACCCAGAACGGGCTCGAACCGTCGACCTCCAGCGTGACAGGCTGGCGCTCTAACCAACTGAGCTACTGGGCCATTTTTATAAAAAACATATTTGGTGGGCCTTCACGGATTCGAACCGCGGACCAACCGGTTATGAGCCGGCAGCTCTAACCACTGAGCTAAAGGCCCGTTTCGTTTCGACGTCAAGTCAAGACGCAACGCTTGATTATAATAAACGATTTGTGTAAAAATGTCAAGTATTTTTTTAAAGAAAAGTAAAAAAACTTTTCGACAATAACAATTTTTTTTTGCGCGGAAAGGACAAAATTTTTCCGCGTTTCTTTTTTACAATAGATTTACGTGTTTTCAAGGAGAAATGGTATGCAAATACGTGCACAGTTAAAGGACAGAATTTTATATATGGAGTTGTACGGAGAAATTGACCAACACAACGCTACGCGGGCGCGGCAGGCGGCAGATCGTTATGCTGACGATTATGCGATTCGCAGCGAACGGGCGGTGTTTGATTTACAAAACGTATCGTTTATGGATTCGACGGGGATTGGATTTTTGATTGGCAGATATAAAAAATTTACCCGTTATGGTATACCCGTATACATAACCAACCCGTCTACCGCGACGGACAGAATTTTGCAAATGAGCGGCGTGTATACGCTAATGCCAAAAATTTAAGGAGAAAAAGTATGCGTAATTATATGAAAATGGAGATTGCGGCTTGTGGCGAAAACGAGAGCTTTGCGCGTAGTGCGGTGGCGGCGTTTGCGCTGTGTTTAAGCCCCTCGCTTACCGAAATTTCGGACATTAAAACGGCAGTATCGGAGGCGGTAACGAACGCAATCGTGCACGCTTATCGGCGGACGGAAAGGGGGGCGATTTTCATTCGTTGCGAGGCAGAACCGAATACTACGGGAGTTGACGGCGAAAAAGCAGGCGGTATCCTACATATTGAAATCACCGATCAAGGCTGCGGTATCGAAAACGTAGAGCAGGCGCTGTTGCCCTTTTACACCACCCTTGCCGACGAGGAACGTTCGGGTATGGGATTTACGGTTATGCAGACCTTTTGCGACGGTTTTTCCGTGGAGAGTGAACGGGGCAAAGGCACGACCGTTCGTTTGAAAAAGCGTATTGGTATGCCCCTTAACGAGGACGTTGCGGAGTTGCCTTGCGAGGGGGAATTGGTCGGGTTGGAAAGGGACGGAGTTCATGCTGGATGAAAAGAGTACAATCGAATATATCCGCCACGCAAAAATGGGGGAACAATCGGCAAAGGAAACGTTAATTGAACATAACGTATCCCTTATCAAATGTATCGTCAAGCGGTATTTGGGTAAGGGTGTGGATTACGACGATTTATTCCAAATCGGCTGCATGGGATTTTTGAAAGCGATTGCGGGCTTTGACGAGAGCTTTGGAGTGAAATTTTCCACCTATGCCGTGCCTATGATTGCGGGGGAAATTAAGCGGTTTATGCGGGACGACGGCGTGGTCAAGGTTTCGCGCACCATGAAACAGACGGCAAAGGAAATCAACGTGTTTATCGAGGAATACGTGCTTGCGCATGGTCGGCAACCGTCGGTGTCGGAAATTGCCGTCAAATTTAATATGGACGAGGCGGAAACGGTGTTTACGATGGGCTCGTCAAAAATGCCCTTGTCCTTGCAACGGAGTGCCGATTATAAGGACGGAAAGGAGAGGGAGTTGATGGAAACGTTGCCTGCCGCTGACGATCAGGAGGATATGCTCGACCGTATGCTCTTAAAGGGAGCGATAGAAACTTTGTCCGATCGGGATAAAAAAATTATCGTTTTGCGCTATTTTCGGGATATGACGCAGAGCGAGGTGGCAGAGCGTATCGGCGTGAGCCAAGTGCAGGTATCCCGCATTGAAAACCGTATCATAAAAGAGTTTCGGGTAAAACTGAGCGGATAGGATAAAGACGCGTTTTGTGAAAAAATCAAAGGTTTTTCACAAAGCGGCGTTTTTTGTTTTGCAAACGAAAAAAAATCTGTTATAATATAGCCATGAGTAATCAACGAAAAAAACGAAATACAACATATAACGCG
>JBGVQH010000157.1:0-2115 GCA_045127475.1 Candidatus Scatosoma sp. | reverse complement strand
GGCAAGAACAACAGTCCCGTCGGACAGTCTGCCGAACTCCAACTTGAAATCAACAAGCGTTACGCCGCACTCACGCCAAAACGCCTTTAACTGCTCGTTTACTGTAAAGGAATACTTCTTGATGGTTTCAATTTCCTCGGGGGTGGCAAGATGCAACGCCAGTGCGTGATACTCGTCAAGGAGCGGATCGCCGAGTTCATCGTTTTTATATGAGAACTCAATGGTTGGAGAATCGAAAACAACGCCCTCCTCGACGCCGTACCTCTTGGAAAATGAGCCTGCCGCAATGTTTCTCACGATCACCTCAAGCGGTACGATGGACACCTTTTTTACCAGTGTTTCTCTGTCACTCAGTTCTTTTACATAGTGGGTAGGAACACCTGCTTTTTCGAGTCTCTGCATCAGCAGATTGCTCATTTTGTTGTTAATGACGCCCTTGCCGACAATCGTTCCCTTTTTGAGCCCGTTAAAAGCTGTTGCGTCGTCCTTGTAGGACACAATCAAAAGCTCGGGATCATCGGTAGCAAAGACCTTTTTGGCCTTTCCCTCGTAAAGCTGTTCTCTTTTTTCCATTTGTATATACCTCCATACTATTGATTTTTAATAAAAACTGACTTTTTCATTACAATGCTCCAACTGCTTTCAGCAAGACGGAGAACGCGAAAATTGAAACCGTACTTGATAAGGTTGTAAAAACAACTAATTGACCGCTAAGCTCCGCATCTCCGCCCATCTCTTGTGCCATAGGAACTACGGACACTGCAACAGGGGTACAGAACAAACCAATCATTGATGCATATTCTATGGGTGTAAAATCAAAAAACAAAAGTGCAAAGCCTATTCCGATAATCGGAGCAACCAATGTCCTCATAATTACTCCGACAATGATTTCTTTTCGCAAATGTTTAACGGCAGTAAATTCAAACTGTGCCCCTAAAACCAAAAGTGCAAGCGGTGTCGCTATTTTAGATAAATCCTGTAACGCTTTATGAAATACGTATAAAACAGAATTATCTAACGTATCAATACCGATTCCATTCTGCTTGAATGCATATTTAATCAAGCTTACCGTAACGCCGGATAAAATACCGATAATCAATGGATTTTTACCGATTCCAATCAAAACCTTGCCTACGCCGAAGTTTTTTTGGGACGAATCAAAAAGTGAAAATGTAATAACCGCCAAAATATTAAATAGCGGTATTGAAATCAGCGACAACAGTGTAGCGGTACCGCTTGCCGCATCTCCACATAGCGAAACAGCCAAGGGAATACCGATAAGCGCATAATTGGAACGAAATGCGCACTGTATTAAAGGTGCGCGGCGCTCGTTTTTGTCCGTTGCCCAATATGATAACGGAAAAGCAATACCAAAAATCAGAAGAATTGCACCTGCCGAATACAAGACATATTTCCAACCGATGCTCGTTAAATCCTCTATGCTACACACATTAGTAAAAAGCATAATTGGCAACAACAGCTGAAAAATGAGTTTGTTTATCGGCTTTATTATTTCTTGCGGAATAAGTCCAAGTCTTTTCAAAAAATATCCGAGAGCAACAATTAAAACAATTGGGACAACCGCCCTCAGCACAAATAAAAGTGGATTCATATCAATCAAAAAAGGCGACTTAATGCTTTATCACATTAAGACGCCTTTGCCTTTAAGGTTATTCAATTTATCTTCAAAACTAAAAATGCGGACAGTAGCCCCGACAAAATCGACCGTAAATCTACGCTCGATTATAATCGGAAGACGCCATTGCCCTCACGCAGATATTATACACCTTTTTATCTTATTTGTCAATATAATTTAATGAAAAAAACGAGCTGGTTACAAAAAAACGCAGCTCGAATTTTTACTTATATGCCGCTGGCTCCGTAGTTGGAGAGCACTCGCGCAGAGGGATCCTTTACGTCGCAGCCCTTCCACGCCTTGTTGGGCATCCAGAAAGCGACGATCATTTCAGATTGTTCGGGATAATACTTTTCAAATATCTCACGATACAAAAGCGATTCTTTGGTAAAGGGTGTTGCGTGCGCGTACTTTCGGCAGCTTTCCTCAAATTCGGCATCGGTATATTGACTCTCGGCATATTCCTTCAAGTAATCAAC
>JBGVQH010000156.1:0-6288 GCA_045127475.1 Candidatus Scatosoma sp. | reverse complement strand
CTCAAAGGCATTATGAGCGGCATGAAAGACCTTGCCAAGGAAGACAGACCGACGTTCGGTAAGCTCGTCAATGAATTTAAACAGGACATGGAAGAAAAATTCGAGGCGCGCGCGGCGGTCGTTCGGCAGATGGAAATGGAAGAGAAATACGCAAAGGAGCGTATCGATATTACCATGCCAGGCAAGGCGTACAAAGCGGGCGCGTTGCACCCCATTACCCTTGTTAAAAACGAGCTGATTGATATTTTTGCGGGTATGGGTTTTAAAATTTTTGAAGGACCTGAAATTGAAACCGATTATTACAATTTCACGGCGTTAAACACTCCCAAGGACCAGCCCGCGCGCGATATGCAGGACACGTTCTATTTGGCGGATAATTTATTGCTTCGTACACAGACGTCGGCAGGGCAGATTCGCGTTATGGAAAAGGACGCGCCGCCCATTAAAATTTTGTCTCCGGGCAGAGTGTTTCGCTCCGACGACGACGCGACCCATTCGCCTATGTTCCACCAAATGGAAGGGCTGGTCGTGGATAAGGGCATTACGCTTTGCGATTTGCAGGGTATGTTGGCGGAATTTGCACGCAAGATGTTCACTTCGTCGACGAAAGTGCGTTTGCGCCCGTCCTATTTCCCGTTCACAGAACCGAGTGTAGAGGTCGATTTAAGCTGTTCGGAATGCGGTGGTAAGGGTTGCCGTCTTTGCAAGGGTACGGGCTGGATTGAGGTGCTTGGCGCAGGTATGGTCAACCGTCGCGTTTTGGAAAATTGTGGCGTAGACCCCGACGAATACACAGGCTTTGCGTTCGGTATGGGTATCGAACGTATCGCAATGTTGAAATATGGTATCAATAATATCAAGACGTTGTTTGAGAATGATACGCGTTTCTTGGAGCAATTCGAGGATTAAAACGGAGAATCTGCTACGCAATACTGCGTCAGGCTTACGGTTTCTCTCGGTTACGTACGGCACAGTACGCTCCCGTTGGGAAAGCCGCGCCTTTCTGGTCTTGCTTGCATCTTGCTCCATTTTACAATAATGACCTTGCGGCGCCATACGTCGTCAGGTTTACGTTGCTAAAGACGGAGCGACGAAAATTAAGGAGATAATAAAAAATGAAAGCACCTTTCAGTTGGTTAAAAGATTACGTAGATATAGACGTTACCGCGCAGGAGCTGGCGGAAAAGCTCTTTTCGTGCGGTTTTGAGGTAGAAGAACTGTCCTATCTTGGCGAAAAAATCAATCGCGTCGTGGTAGGCGAAGTCAAGGCACTGACCCCCCACCCCGACAGCGACCACATGCAAATTTGCGTGGTGGATTGCGGCGAGGAATACGGCAGAGAGTTGCAAATCGTTACGGGCGCACCCAACGTGTACGTGGGCATGAAAACGCCCTGTGCGCTGGACAATTCGACGGTGGTGGAAAGCAATCCCGCTATGTTGGAAAAGAACCCCGATGGGATTAAGAAGATTAAAAAGGGCAAGCTGCGCGGCGTGGAATCGTTCGGTATGCTTTGTTCGGGTGAAGAGCTTGGTATCAACGACGATTTCTATCCCGGCGCGGAAGTCAACGGTTTGCTCGACCTGGCAAAGGACGCGCCCGTGGGGGAGGATATAAAAAAGATTGTCGGCCTGGATGATTGGATTTTTGATATTTCTATCACGGCAAACCGTCCCGACTGTCAATGTATTTTGGGTATCGCACGCGAAGTGGCGGCGGTATTAAACAAGCCTTTCAAAGCGCCCGATTTTTCGTACACGGCGCATAAGACAAGTGCTGTGCCCGTTATGGTAGAGGTGGCTGCTCCCGACCTTTGCCCTCGCTACGTAGGGCATTACGTGGAAAACGTTACGGGGGGCGTTTCGCCTGCGTGGATGCGCAAACGTTTGGCACTTTCGGGCATCCGTTCCATTTCGCCTATTGTCGATATTACGAACTTTGTATTGCTCGAAATGGGGCAACCCATGCACGCGTTCGACGCAGACGATATTGGGGATAGAAAAATTATTGTTCGCCGAGCGACGAACGGCGAAAAAATCGTTACGCTCGACGAAAAGGAATTTACGCTGACGACGGACAATCTTGTCATTTGCGACGGCAAAAAGCCCGTTGCGCTGGCGGGTATTATGGGCGGCTTGAATAGCGAAATCAAGGACACGACCAAAAACGTATTTTTCGAATCGGCAAAATTTGCGCGTGATAACGTCAGAAAAACGTCCCGTGCGCTTGGACAATCGTCCGATTCTTCCTCGCGCTTTGAAAAGGGCGTGGACGCATATACCAACGCGCTTGGTATGGACAGAGCGTTGCACCTTATCGAAGAACTTGGTTGCGGCGTAGTAACGGACATGCGTAAGGACGTGTGTGCAGTTTCGCTTGCGCCTCGTAAAATGACGGCACACGTATCGAAAATAAACGCTTTGCTTGGTATTGAAGTGCCGAACGACGAAATTTTGTCGATTTTGACAAGATTGAATTTTAAGCCCGAAATTGACGGCGACGCATTGACGGTGGAAATTCCTGGGTATCGCGACGACGTGGACGGGTATCCCGATTTGGCGGAAGAGATTATCCGTATGTACGGGTACGAACATATCGTGCCGACGTTCTTGGAAAAGGCGAGCGTAACGGGCGGCGGGCTTACCGACGAGCAGAAAAAGGAATTGCATTTGAAAAACGTGTTACGCACGCAAGGATTCTTGGAGGCGTATAACTATTCGTTCTATTCCCCCAAGGATTTGGATTTGATGAAACTGCCTGCGGATGCGGCGGAAAGAAACGCTGTGCGTATTCTTAACCCGATTAGTGAGGAATTGTCGATTATGCGTACGTTCCTTGCACCGTCTATGCTTAGCAATGCCGTGCGTAATATTCGCCGCGGTAACGACGAGGGCAGAGAATTTGAAATAGCCAACGTATACGTACCTCGCAACACGGTGGCAAGTGAACAGCCCGACGAACGCAAGCATATCGTTTTGGGGATTTGGGGAGGCAAAAACGATTTCTTTAATATGAAAGGGGCTATCGAGCGTATTGCAGAAGTGTTCCACCTGTCCTTTACCTATGAAAGAGCGGAAAAAACTTACCTGCACCCCGGCGTTTCCGCAAACGTGATTGTGGACGGTCAAACGGTCGGCTGTTTTGGTGAACTCGACCCGTCTATTGCCCTTTCGCTTGGTTTGGATAAAAAAGTATACCTTGGGGAGTTGGATATTGCGGCGATTGCAGACAAGCTTGACGACGGTGTGCGCTATACAAATTTGCCAAAATTCCCTGCGGTGAAACGCGACCTTGCGTTGATTGCCGACGAAAAACTGACCTGTGCGGAAATTGAAGAAGTATTGATGCATTCCTGCAAGTACGTAACGGAGGCAAAACTGTTCGACGTGTATCGCGGCGGTCAAGTGCCCGCGGGTAAAAAGAGTATGGCGTTCACCTTAACGTTCACGCCCGATAGCAACGTGGAAAAGGCGTTCACGCCCGAAACGTTGGACGGGTACGTAAAGAAAATTCTCGGCAATTTGAAATTTAAGCTGGGGATTGAGCTTCGATAAAAACAAGGCGGTTTCTTCCGTGAAAAGAGAAAGTAAAATCGCACAATTTGGATTTTTCAACGTAGACAAACCGTCGGGGCTGGTGTCCTCGGCGGTTGTCAACAAGCTAAAATGGTTGACGGGCGTACCCTGCGGACATATGGGCACGCTTGACCCATTGGCGAGCGGTGTTTTGCCCGTTGGGGTTGGGAACGCGGCGCGTTTGTTTGACTATTTTTTAGAAAAAGAAAAGGAATATATTGCGGAATTTACCTTTGGTGTGGATTCGGACACGCTCGATAGTACGGGGACGTTGATTGTGGGGGGACGTATCCCCACGGAAAGGGAGCTGGTAGACGTATTGCCGACCTTTTTTGGGGATATATTACAAGTGCCGCCCAAATACAGTGCAAAAAACGTGAACGGCAAGCGTGGATACGAGCTTGCGCGTGCGGGTGTAGAGTTTGAGCTCGCACCCAAGAAAGTGCATATCTACGGCATGGAAATTTTGGGTAAAAGTGAGGATAAAGCGGATACGTACCGCCTCAAAATTCGTTGCGGCGGTGGTACGTATATTCGTTCTTTGGCGCGGGATATTGCGGCAGCGCTCGGCACGAAAGGGATAATGAGCTCCCTTTTGCGCACACAAAGCGGCGTGTTTACTTTGGAAAAATCCATACCATTTTCGCTGTTGGAAAAAGACCCGACGGTGGAGGAATTAGAAAAATATTTAATTCCTACCGAAAGTGTATTGCCGTTTGACGTTTTGTCTTTGACAGAAAAACAAGCGGAAAAACTGTACAACGGACAGCGTATCGCGGTAGAAAAAGCGGACGGCTTGTATAAAATTTATAAAGACGGCAGTTTTTATGGGATTGCCGAGGTGTTAAACGGCTTAGCAAAGGCAAAGACGAAGTTATGTTAAAGACGGTTTGGCTGACGGACAAAAAGGATATGGGACAAGGGGTAGCGATGCTCCTTGGCGGGTTTGACGGGTTGCATTTGGGACACCGTCAGCTCCTTGCGCGCGCGAAAGAAAGCGGATTGCCCGTCGGTGTGATGACCATTGTCGGCGCGAAAGGACAAAAGAGCTTGTTTACCTTTGCAGAAAGAGAGCAAATTTTTAAAGAAAGCGGCGCGGATTTTGTGTTTGAGTTGCCCTTTGGAGAAATTAAGGACCTGTCGGCGGACGAATTTATACGGCTTTTGCAAACGGAATTTAACCCAAAGCTTTTTGTCTGCGGTGAAGATTTCCGTTTTGGCGCAGGAGCACAGGGCGATGCGCAAACCTTGAAAGGCATAGACACGGTACGCGTTGAAGTGCTTTCACTGGTGGAAATCGGCGGCGAAAAAGTGAGCAGCGGTACGGTGAAAAAACATCTGGAAATCGGCGACGTTGAAACGGCAAATGCGCTTTTGGGCGAAAAATTTTTCCTGCTTGGCGAAGTGGTGCAAGATAGGCAGGTAGGCAGAACGCTTGGTTTTCCAACGGCAAACGTTTTGTATCCCAGCGAAAAATTCTCCTTAAAAAAAGGTGTATACGAAACGAAAATTTGCGTTGAAAGGGACACGTATTGGGGAATAACCAATTACGGTGCGCGCCCGACTTTTGACGACGACGTCGTTTTAACCGAAACGTATCTGGACGGCTTTGAGGGGGATTTGTACGGCAAAACGCTGAAAATCGAGTTTGTGCGATATCTGCGTGATATTCAAAAATTTGATAGCGTGGACGGGCTGAAAAAACAGCTTATACAAGATATAGGGAGAGTGAGAAACCATGATTAAATTTGGGCCGAGCGGCAACAGCGAAAGCTTTTACGAGGCGGGATATTCGCATACCGAAGAGGCAGCGGTGTTTGTTAAAGAACGGGGTTTGGATTGCTTTGAGTATTCGTTTGGGCGTGGAGTGCGCATGACGGAGGATAAGGCAATTTCCATCGGTGAGGCATTCCAAAATGCGGGTGTGGAAATTTCTGCACATGCGCCGTATTTTATCAATTTCGCCAACCCTGACGACGAAATGGCGGCAAAATCTTACGGCTACGTGCTGGATACCGCAAAAGCCTTAAAGCTAATGGGGGGCAAACGCGTCGTTTTTCACCCTGCCGCACAGGGCAAGGCTAGCCGTGAAGAGGCGGTTGCGCTTACGGTGGAACGGTTGAAGATTTTGCGCGATTATATCTACCTCAACGACATGCAAGACATGATTTTTTGTCCTGAAACCATGGGAAAACTTGCCCAAATCGGCACGATTGAAGAAGTGGTTCGTTTTTGTCAGGTTGACCCCGTGTATACCCCTTGCGTGGATTTTGGACATATCAACGCCAGAGAGCGCGGCTCGCTGAACACGGTGGAGGATTATCAAAGCCGCCTGCAATACATGATTGACGAACTCGGCTTTGACCGCATGAAACATTTCCACGTACATTTTTCCAAAATTATGTATGGGGCAAAAGGGGAAATCAAGCACCTCACCTTTGAGGACGAGCTCTACGGTCCGAACTTCGAGCCGCTTGCGGCGGCATTAAAGGCTTTGAAATTAGAACCGTATATTGTCAGCGAAAGCGCAGGTAAGCAGGTCGAAGAGGCGGAAATTATGAAAAAAACCTACTTTGGGGCATAAAAAAGTAAAAAATCTGAACGATTTATCGCCGTATACTTGACGAAAGGGATTTTATTTGCTAAAATATATTATAAGAGGTAGAATATGGTTTGCACGAACGGAAAAAAGATATTAGGGTTGTCCGATTGT
>JBGVQH010000155.1:0-5889 GCA_045127475.1 Candidatus Scatosoma sp. | reverse complement strand
CCGAAATAGACGAAGAGATTTTGCAAAAACGCCGCGAGACCGCGCAGCAAAAGCACATGTCTTTTCAGGAACGTATAGATAACGTCGCAGGGGCGTATCACGTGCATAAGCGTAAGGCTTGTAAGGGCAGAACTATTTTGTTGATAGACGATATTATGACGACGGGTTCGACAGGCAGTGAATGTGCGCGGCGCTTGATTGGCGCAGGCGCAACGGCAGTTTACTTTCTTGCTGCGACCGCTTTATCGGAGAGAAAATAGCCGTTTATCACGACCCGTCCCCCCGTCTTTCGTGTTAACCGCTTTGTCGTTATCCAAAATACATTATAGAAACCGCCGCGCTTCCACGTAAAAGGACCAGCGTTTGGCGGTCATTTTTTCGATACGCGCGTAATCGGACGCGGTGTGTAAAATGTAATCGTTGCCGAGATAAATAGCGACGTGCCCTATGCGCTCCGTGCCTGTTTTATGTTGTCGTTCTTCGTTGGTAAAGTAGATACAATCCCCCCGTTTTAATGCGCTGCGGGATACGTATTTGCCCTGTTTGACTTGCGTGCGGGTGGTTACGTCCAACAGCTTTCCCGCGCCCTGATAAAACACGTATTGCACCAAAGACGAGCAATCGAATTTTTGCGCGGTAAAGCCCTTTAAAAAGTTCCCTTTGCCGTCGTGCAAGCGCACTGCCCCGTATACGTACGGCACGCCGATTAACTTATACCCCTGCTGTAAAACTTCTTCCGTTTGAACATCCGCTTTTTCTAGGCTGAACACGGAAACGTAGGAGGCGGAAATATAGGCAATTTTACCCCGATAATAGGTTTTGTACCAGCCTCCCGATTTGCCTAAAACGACGTAGGCAGTGTTCTTTTCTGCCGTGCCTAAAACCGAATACCCTGTGCCCGCGCCCGAGCGTAAATTGACGCTGTCGCCTGTGCAACGTATGTATTGCATGCTTTGTGGCGTCGGCGGAGTTTCGGGTATGTTTTCCGTAGAGCTATCCGCCGAATTTTCCCCTGACGAACCCGAGGCAAATTCACTGTTGGTCGGCGCTTCCGCATCAGGTAAAATCGCGGAAATTTCGCTGTTACTATCGAAAAGGATGGGGGACGTGTCGCTTTTACAAGCAGCAAGCCCTGTAAGCGGAGTTAAAACTGCCGCCAAGGCTGCGGTGAAAAGTAATATTCTTTTTTTCATATTCAAAATCCTCCTATGCGTGCGCTTTTAAAGGAAACAGACAAAAGTCAAAAGCGCGCTGACGGTATTGTAGCGCATAGAAAGAGCTCGGTCAATAGTCAATGATAGGAAGAACAGGAAAATAGCGGTAATGGGGGTAAAAAATTGAGGCGTTTTTGTTAAAAAGAGGCAGGAGTGGAAAATTTTTATGCGTAACGGGGGGTTGTGCGCTTGAAAAAGGCGCGGGGGTGTGCTATAATGATGGCGAACGAGATTTTGAAATTTTGTGAGGCAAGAAAATGCAAAAATTTTTGACGGATATGCACACGCATACGGCTTTTTCGCATGATGGTCGGGATAAAATTGACATCATGCTGGAAACGGCGCAAAAAATGGGGCTTACCTTTTACGGCGTGAGCGATCATTTTGATTTTGATTATGATTTATTTCAGATGAGCAGCGAGGAAATCGAGCAGCTTAAAAACGCCGACCCTGCCGAGTATTTTCACGGGGCAAGGCACGCGCAGGAGGATTACGAGGGCGTATTGAACGTGTGTGTGGGTGCGGAATTCGGCTATTCGGATAAGGCGGAGGTGCAGCAAAGGTATCTGGAAACGTATGAAAAATTCCGTCCTGATTTCGTAATCAACAGCGTGCATTGCGGGGACGGAAAGGATTTTTGCCGACATCATTTTACCGAGGACAAGGCGACGACCTATCGCATGTATTTGGGGATTATCCGCCGCAGCTTGGACGCGCCTTATCCCTACGATATCGTGGGGCATATCGGGTATATCGCGCGGTACGTACCGTACGAGGATAGACGGTTTTTGCTCGAAGAATTTGGGGTGGAAATCGACGATATTTTAAAAACGATTATCGCAAAAGATAAAATTTTGGAAATCAATTCCGCAAGCAAGATGCAGGAAACGGCGACCTTGCCCAGCGAGAATATCGTGCGTAGGTATTACGAACTTGGCGGACGGAAAATATCCTTTGGCTCGGACGCGCATTTTAAGGAACGGATTGCCGATAAACGGGAAGAGGTGGTAGACATGCTCAAACGAATCGGGTTTACGTACATCACCGTGCCGTTCCGCGGCGAGCATATTCAGGTGGAATTATAAGCCTTTTAAGGAGCGAGCTATGTCGGAGTTAGACCTTTTGAAATTGTTACAGCAATACGGCGAAGAAACCGATTTGGCGGATTTCACGCCCGACGAATTGCAGGATTTATTAGAACGCATGCGTGCGGACGGTGCGGAAATGCCCTTAACACCCGCCGCATTTAAAGAAAAATACTTTGCCTATTATGATGACGTAAAGGATAAGTCTTTAAAGAAACAAGACTGGTAAAAAAACGACGTGTCTACGTCGCAATACTTTGTCGGGCTTACGTTTTCCCTCGCTCACGTACGTCTATGTACGCTCCCGTCGGGAAAGCCGCGCCCTCCTCGTCTTGCTCGTATCTACGCCGTTTTAACTCGACCGAGTATTCGTATAAGACAAGTGTTGTCGAAAAAACAGCTCCCGAAAGTCGGGAGCTGTAAATTTTTTATAAACAATCAAATCACAACGATATCCATACTCTTAAACTGTTCTTTGAGAGCGTCGGGGAATTCGTCGTCGGTAATCAGCACGTTAATATCTTCTGCGCGCGCAAAGGTGTAGGGCTTGATTTTGCCGATTTTCGAGCTATCCAGCATCATATACAAAAATTTTGCTTTTTTGCAAATCACGCGCAGCAGCTCGGATTCCATTTGCGAGCTGCACGAAAAACCGTTTTCGGGGGTGAACGCCGCCGCTGAAATGATGGCAATTTCAAAATTCGTGTCCGTGAAATACAGCGACGAGAAAGAGGACGCCGTAGCAAGATTTTCCTTGATGAGCTGTCCGCCAAGCAGGCTGACGACCACGTTTTTCTTTTTGGCGAGCTCCGTCGCTACCGCCAGACCGTTGGTGAATACGCTGCAATAGCGATCGGGCATTTCCTTGGCAAGGTACAGCGCGGTCGTCCCGCCGTCCAAAAACAGGGACGCTCCCTCGTCAATCAGTCCTGCCGCCTTTTGCGCGATAACGATTTTTTCGTCGGTGTGAATCGTCGTTTTTTTGGCGTAGGGTTCGCCCGAGGTTTTTTGCACTTCGCGCACGGACATAGCACCGCCGCGCACACGGATAATCTTACCCTCTTCTTCCAACTGAAAAAGATCGCGGCGCAAGGTCATTTGCGATACGCGCGGAAAATGTTCTTCCAACTGCTCCAAGGTCAGCTTGCCGCGCTTGTCCAAAAGTTCGGCAATTTCCTGTATGCGGTCCCGTTTCATGTTAAAGTCTCCTTTTTGTCGAAATTGTTATTCCATATCAAATTTATCATAAAATTGAAAAAATAGCAAGTGAATGAAAGAAAAAACTGCATTTTTAACAATTTTTTTGAAAACTTTTCAGAGAAAAAGAAAGTCGTTTACATTTTTTAAAATAGAGACCTCACAGAAATTGCGCGATTGCGTGAGTGCGTGATGAGAAATTTCACCTATTTTTGCTTGCAGTTTGCCGTAAAGCTGTGCTATAATAGAGGAAGAATTACGGAGAAAAATACAATGAACGAATTTATTTTACAGTTAGACGAATATTTTTGCGACAAATATGCAAATTATGATAAACTGTGCCTTTTGCCCGGTTATAAAATGCCGCTGATGCAAGCGTCGGAAATCCGCGCGGATGGCAGAACGTACGCGTACACTCTGCCCCCCGAAACCATGAGCCTTTCCCGTCAAGAAAAAAAGGCGGAAATTTTGGCAGAGCTGAAAAAGCGACTGGTGGACGTAACCTTTTCTTTTTCGTTCCGTCCGATAGGAATGTTTAAGAGGATAAGAACTCTGTTTTCAAAATACGCGCCGTATAAAACCTTAAACCAGCTTTTACAAAAATACAAGCTGACGGACGAGGAATTGTTGCAAGGCGTCAACGTGTCTGCCGAGATTTGGAAAGGGATACGCAAGGGGAAATATTTGCCGTCGAAAAATTTGATTTTCACGTTGGGGCTTGTGGGGCGTTTTGCTTACGAGGACGTACAGGCGTTGTTGCAGCTGTGCGAATACGCATTTGAGTATACCTACGTGAAAGACGTTGTGGTGTCCTACCTGCTTAAAGAAAAGGTTTTCAATGCCACCATGATTGACCGTGCTTTGGAAGAGTATAAAGTAAGCAATCTTTTCTTAAAATAAAATTGCATGTAAACGCTTGCGTTTTTGTGTTTGGTGTGCTATAATAACTAAAAATTGAATATCCGAGCAGAAAAAGAGTACCCGAAGAAGAGAACGGAAACAGAGAATAACGCCGTAGGCTGAAAGCGTTATGCGGTTCTTGGGCGCGGCGAACGTGCGTTTTTGCGTTTTAGGACAGACTAATCCTCTGCGGCTGCCCCCGTTATCAGGCAAAGAAGGAAAAATCTTTTTAGGATTTTTTAAAGTAAAGTGGAACAGCGGTTAACAGCGCCTTTATACTATGGTATAAGGGCGTTTATTTTTTTGTACGACCTTTTACAAGGAGTGTAACTATGTGGTTTAAAAATTTAAGGGCAGACATAAAAGCGGCGAAACAAAACGACCCTGCGGCGCGGAATTGGTTTGAAATTTGGCTCACCTATTCGGGGGTGCACGCCCTCTCTTGGCACCGAGTGGCGTATTTTTTCCACAAAATTAAGCTGAAATTGATAGCTCGCATCATCAGCCAGATGGCTCGGTTTTTTACGGGGATTGAAATTCATCCCGCGGCAAAAATCGAGGGGGGCGTGTTTATCGACCACGGTTCGGGTGTGGTAATCGGGGAAACGGCGGAGGTGCATAAAGGCACAGTCATTTACCAAGGCGTAACCCTTGGGGGTACGGGTAAGGAACGAGGCAAACGCCACCCGACGATTATGGAAAACGTAACCCTTTCGGCGGGGGCAAAGGTTTTGGGTGGATTTACCGTAGGCGAGGGGGCGAAAATTGGTGCGGGCGCGGTGGTATTAAAGGAAGTTCCGCCGTATGCGACGGTAGTGGGCGTACCCGGGCGTATCGTGCGGATCAGACCGCCTGAAACGGAAGATCCTACCCATGCGGGTATGGTGGCTGCGGTGGCGCTCTCGCACGAGGCAAAGGAAGAACTTGCAAAAGAGGCGGCACGAAAAGCCGAGGAAGAAAGAAGTAAGAAAAAGTAAAATGGGCATACACGGTATGCGATGAATAGGAGATATAGCTATGAAAATCTACAACAGTTTGTCAAAGAGAAAGGAAGAATTTATCCCTTTGGAGGGCAACAAAGTCAAAATGTACGCGTGCGGTATTACGGTATCGGGAGAGGCGCATATCGGGCATGGGTATCAAGCTTTGATTTACGATATTATGCGTAAATATTTAAAAAAGATGGGCTATGACGTAACGTACGCGCGCAATTATACGGACGTGGACGATAAAATTATCGCAAAATCGAACGAAACGGGTATCCCTGCGGACGAATATGCGGCGAACATGATTGAAAATATCAACAAAATCATGGCGGAGTTTCACGTGGACGACCCTGACGTATGGCTGAAAGCCACGCAAAATATCGACAATATTATCGATTTCGTATCCACGCTGATTGAAAAAGGGCATGCGTACCCGACGAAAAATGGCGACGTGTATTTCGACGTCGAGAGTTTCCCTGCCTATGGCAGACTGTCCAACCGCAATAT
>JBGVQH010000154.1:0-4707 GCA_045127475.1 Candidatus Scatosoma sp. | reverse complement strand
TCCCCGCGTGCTTTGTATACAGCTTTCCGTTTTGAAAATCGTCCTTGGCAAAGGGCGCGGTGCGGATTTCCACCACCAAGCGCATGCCCTTTTTCTTCACCGAGCAAAATTCCACGCCGTCAATCGCCAAAAGCTTGGCGCAAATTACGTCTTCTCTGCCCCCTTTATAGGGCGCAAACATACGAATATTCGCCTCGCGCAAGGCGGCATACGTTTCCCGCGCGTACACGTCCGTCCCCACAAAATCCACGCCGAACACGAACCCGTCCGCAAACGCCGTCAGCCCGAGAAAAAGCACTCCACCGAGTAATAACCCCACCCGTTTTTTTGCATTATTTAGTACCGCCGCCAGCCCTTTTTTGGGCGCAAGCCGCACCGTAAAGGACGAATGTTCGGCACTATTATAGCACACGTTGGGATAAATGGCAAAAACTTTTTCCACGTCTTGTTTTTCGACGCTGACAAGTAGGGTAGTCTTGTCCATTTTCTTCACGTCAAACAGGGGAATACCCGCTCGCCGTAAACGGAGCAGCGCACGCTCGGGCATTAGTCCTTGGATATACAACCGTTCTTTTACGGAAAACAAAGGCATTTATTTTATACCCCCGTTTCCGTCCATCGAAACCACCCGCACGCCGATTACTCTGCCGCCGATTTGCAAATCGCCGTCGTAATATTTCTTGATGGCAAGCTCTTTGCCCTCTACCTCCACCGTCTGCCGCGGAAAATAAACCACAATCCTTTCGGTGGAAAAATCCCCCACCGATTTCACGCCCTCAAAATATCCGCCGCCGCCCGGCACAACCGTACAGCGCGAACAAGCACCGTCGCTTGGATTTTTGAAAATTTCGTCATACAGCCCCATTCTTTTGCCCCCCGTTTAGTATATGAGCGGAGGGTTTGGGTTATGCCGAACGAAAGCGCCGCATAACGCTTATCCTAAGATATGTTCTAGCTCTTCGCGGATTTTTTCGGGGTCGCCCGTCCTGCAAACAATCGTCAACACGTCGCCACTACGCAGCAACGTTTCCCCGTCGGGCAGAACTTTCTCGTCCCCGCGCGCAATCTCTTTCACCCTTGCCCCTACCGGCCAGAGTATGTCGCGCACAATACGCTTATCCGCCAACGCGCCTTGTTCCAAGGTAAGCGTGAATACTTCCAACACACGTTCGTGTATATCGTTTTCCTTTTCGTATTCTTCCAGCAATTCCTCGTAAATACCGTCCGTACGGAAAATCTGTCCGATAAGATAACCGATAAACACGGCGATAATAACAGGCAACAGGTGTGCAAAGCTACCCGTAAATTCGCAAATCATCACAATCGACGTAATCGGAGCTTTCACAACCGTCGTAAAGAGCGCCGCCATGCAAATCATCACCATCAAATCGCAATAGCTTTTGTCCATACCCCATTTCAGCCAAAGGATATTGAGCAAACCGCCCAAGCACGCGCCGATGGCAATAATCGGAATAAAGATTCCGCAGGGAATGCCCGAGCCGATATTTACCGTCGTAATCAACGTTTTCAATAGCAGAATAATGGCAAGTGTCCACACCAGCCCCAGCCCAAACGCCGATTCGACGCGCATTTCCGCAACGCCGCCAAGCGTCCCGATATTTTCTATCAAGCCGTGTCCGCCGCCCATAACGCCCGCGGCAACCAGCGATACCATACCGCCGAGCAACACCGCTATCCCTACGCGCAAGCCGTTTGAAAAACGAGCTTTGCCTTTCGCCCCGATTTTTTTAAAAACTCTGCGCATCCAAAACGCCAGCTTATAAAAGGCTACGCCCAACAATCCACAGGCAAGCCCTGCCAACAGCACAAGCCCATACAAGCGCACGGGAAGAGCAAAAAATTTATATCCCACAAAGGTCGTTGCGATTTCTTTGCCGCGCCACCAATAAATGGTGTGCCGTGTCAGCATGCCCGTAATCACCGACGTCGCCGAACAGATAAACACCTCGGGTGTCAGCCGTTTGTACGCCTCTTCAAAGGCGAACGCCATGCCCGTCAAAGGGGCGTTAGACGCCACCGCAAGCCCTACGCACGCACCGCCCGTGATTTGATATTTTCGTATCATTTGCTTTCGCCTAAGCGCAACGGATACTCCGTCCCCCATACACGCGCCGATTAAAGTGCTTGGCCCTTCCGAACCGGTGGACAGTCCCATAAAAATACTCAGCAGACTGCTTGCAAACATCAATACACCGTCCCGCCACCATTTCAACGGCACGCTACCGCGCATCGCACCTTCCGTTTGCGGTATGGCACAGCCGCGGATTATCGACGAAATCGTTACCGCTACGCCGATAAAAAACGCTCCGCCGAATAGTCCTAAAAAGAGCAGAGGGATAAACGCTGGATTGTCTCGCACGTATGCGTATACGTCCTGCGATATCCTTTCTCCCTCATGTGCGAGAAGATTGAACAACGTTACGACTGCGCCCGCAAAAATGCCCGTAACACTTCCGACCAATACCAGCTGCGTAAAGTTGCGGTACAATCCCACCACTTTTTTCTTTTTTATATTTTCCACTTTTTGTTTCATCTTCCTACTCCATACGCAGATTGCGCATTTACGCAAATTGCCCGTTATAGAGCGCGGCGTATTCACCGCCCAGCGCCAACAGTTCGCCGTGCGTGCCCTTTTCTACTACCTTACCCTCTTTCATCACCAAAATACAGTCAGAATGGATAACCGTAGAAAGACGGTGCGCCACCACGAACGAAGTGCGTCCTTCCGTCAGCTTTTTAAACCCGTCGCTGATTTTCAGCTCCGTTCGGGTATCGATAGACGAAGTTGCCTCGTCCAAGAGCAAAATCGGCGGCTTTACCAGCATAATACGCGCGATACAAAGGAGCTGCTTTTGCCCCTCAGACAAACCGCCTCCCTCGCCAAGCACCGTGTCGTACCCCTTTTCCATGCGCTTGATAAAGCTGTGTGCGTGCGCCGCTTTCGCCGCCGCAACCATCTCTTCGTCCGTCGCGTTTGGATTGCCGAGTTTTAAATTATCGCGTACCGTCGCGTGTTTCAACCACGTTTCCTGCAACACCATACCGTAGCTTTCGCGCAAGGAACGGCGGGTGATTTCACGCACGTCCTTACCGTCAACGCATACCTGCCCCCCGTCTACGTCGTAAAACCGCATTAAGAGGTTGATAAGCGTTGTCTTGCCCGAACCCGTTCTACCGACGATGGCAATCCGTTGCCCTTGCGCAACGTCTAAGGATAAATCTTCTATCAGCTTGCGCGATTTATCATAGGAAAAATCCACCTTTTGCAAGCGCACGCTCCCGCCTACGCCTTGCTCTGCGCCCAAAATTTCATTGCCGTTATCGGAAATTTCCTCCTGCTCGTCCATCAGCTCGAAGATACGCGCTGCGCTGGCAAACGCGCCCTTTAATTCAGCAACGACCCCCGTAATCTCATTAAAGGGCTTGGTATACTGGTTGGCGTAAGACAAAAATTTCGTCAAGCCGCCGACGGTGAACCCAGCCACCGCAAATCCGCCGCCCATTACGGCAAAGCCGCCCAGTACCGCCACCGCCGCGTACACCAAATTGTTGACAAAACGGGTGGAGGGATTGGTGAGCGAGGAATAGAAAATCGCGTTCATGGACGATTTTTCCAACCGCGCATTGATTTCGTTGAATTTTGCCTCGTTCTCGTCCTCGTGCGCAAACGCCTGCGTCGTTTTCAAACCACCGATTGCCTCTTCGACAAACGCCGTCTGCTCTCCGCGAGTAGCCGTCTGCTCCACGAAAAATTTATGGGTGTGCGAAGTAACGAATTTTGCCACCATCAAGGATACGGGCGAAACTACGACGACCACCAAACCGATTTTCCAGTTGGTGATCAGCATAAATACCACCGTTCCCAAAATGGTCATTGCGCCCGTGAAAAACTGCGTAAAGCCCATCAGCAAGCCGTCCGAGAACTGGTCGGCGTCCGCTACGATACGGCTGACCGTGTCGCCGTGCGCATGCGTATCGATATATTGCAAGGGGAGCTTGCCGAGTTTCGCAAACGCGTCTTTGCGAATATCCCGCACTACGTTGCACGAGATGCGATTGTTGCAAAGGCTGAGCAACCATTGTGAAAGCGCCGCCACCGCCGTCGCAAGCCCCACCTCGATAAAACAAATCTTCAGCGCGCGCCAATCGACCGCGCCTTTCCCCACCATGCAATCGACGGCGTTCCCGAAGAACACGGGCACGCACAAAGTTGCCGCTACGGTCAATACCGCAAAGAAAATTGTGCCGCACAGGGACAGCGGATATCTGCCCACGTATTGTAAAACGCGGCGCAAAGTGCTCTGTTTTTTTACGTTGGGAATTGGAGCCTTGTTCGTCATACCGCCGCGCCCCCTTCCTCGTCCTTGTATTGCGAGAAATAAATTTCGCGATAGATTTCGCAAGCGTTCATCAGCTCGTCATGCGTGCCGATTCCCACTGCTTTTCCATCGTCCAAAACGATAATTTTATCCGCATCGCGCACCGACGACGTACGTTGTGCCACGATAAACGTCGTAGTTTTTAACCCCCTAATATCCTTGCGGAGCGCCGCGTCCGTCGCATAATCAAGCGCCGACGACGAGTCGTCTAAAATCAAAATTTCAGGATTACGCACTAGCGCGCGCGCAATCGTAAGCCGCTGGTTTGGGGGCGGGGGGGGGGGGGGGGGGGGGGGGGGGGGGGGGG